>NZ_JBCLWJ010000014.1:0-140455 GCF_039563885.1 Algoriphagus sp. SE2
AAGGAGAATGAAAACCTTTTGATGTATACCGAAGCAATGGAGGAAGTGGCAGATAAATATGAGAATGTGATTTTCGTGGATGTTTTCGGCCCCAGTGAAAAATGGTATGCCTTGGAAGATGAACCGCTAACAATAGATGGTTCTCAATTGAATGACAAGGGTTATAAAATGTTTTCTGAGTTTCTAGCCGATGAACTTTTTGGCGGAAACAAAATAGCAAGTACGCATGAAGATTTGATCCATGAAGCTGTGTTGGAGAAAAACTGGATGTGGCACAATGATTATAAAATTCCAAATGGAGTTCATGTTTTTGGTAGAAGATATGATCCATTTGGCCCAGCTAATTATCCATTTGAACTGGAAAAAATCAGACAGATGACAGCCATCAGAGACACTGCAATCTGGATGTCTACAAAAGGGGGAAAGAAAGATTTGGCCGCAGCTGATGCTTTGACCAGAACACTTCCAGAAGTAAAAACGAATTACAACCCAGATGCCAATGGAGATCTGGAATATAAGTATGGCGAAGAAGCTTTAAAGACTATAAAAGTCCCTGTTGGATATAAAATTGAATTATTCGCATCTGAAGAAGATTTCCCTGAATTAGCAAACCCAATGCAAATGTCTTTTGACAATAAGGGAAGACTTTGGGTGGCTGTGATGCCAAGTTACCCGCACTACAAGCCGGGAGACTCCAAGCCGAACGATAAATTATTGATTTTCGAGGATACTGATAAAGATGGTAAAGCAGATGAAGTAAAAGTTTTCGCTGATGGATTATCAATACCTATCGGATTTGAAATTGCTCCAGAGGGAGTGTATGTATCCCAAGCCCCTAATTTGGTTTTGCTAACAGATACAGATGGGGATGACAAAGCTGACAAGAAGCAAATTCTGTTAAGCGGATTTGATGATCATGATACGCACCATGCTATTTCTGCTTTTACTACAGATGAAAGCGGCGCAATACACATGGCCGAAGGTGTCTTCCTCCACACGAATGTAGAGACTTCTTATGGTCCGGTTAGAGCGACAAACGGTGGATTCTATAGATATGAGCCAAAAAGACATAAGCTAGAACGAGTCAATCAAGTTAGTATCCCAAACCCTTGGGGAATTGCATTTGATGATTGGGGACAGAACTTCTATGCAGAAACTTCAGGCCCAAATGTCAACTGGATGCTCCCAGGTTCGGTATTGCCACGTTATGGAAATGCAAATTTTAAAGGACCTAACCTGATTGAGCAAAGACACATGGTTCGGCCAACTTCTGGGCTTGAGTTTATCTCTAGCCGCCATTTCCCGGATGATATTCAGGGAGATTTAATTATCAATAATACCATAGGTTTCTTAGGCACCAAGCAACACAAGGTCAAAGAAGACACTGTTGGTTTTACAACCAATTGGGCTCAGGATTTAATTACCTCATCCGACGGAAATTTCCGACCTGTAGATATGGAAATAGCTCCAGATGGTTCTCTATATGTGGTGGATTGGCATAATATATTGATTGGTCACATGCAGCACAATGCAAGAGACCCTTTCAGAGACCATGTCCATGGTAGAGTATATAGACTTACTTACCCTTCCCGTCCTTTAGTAGAGCCTGCTAAAATCGATGGAGCAAGTATTCCAGAATTATTGGAAAACTTAAAACTGCCAGAGTACCGATCTCGCTATCGTACCAGACGAGAGTTGAGAGGAAGAGATCAAGAAGACGTATATCAAGCGGTAGAAAAATGGCTTACTGAACTGGATCCTTCTGATCCTCGATATGAACACCATAGATTGGAGGCACTTTGGGTAACTTGGGGTATCAATAAAATCAATCAGGATTTATTGAGAACGCTTTTGAAGTCAGATGATTATCGAGTAAGAGCCGCTTCTGTAAGAGCCTTGCGATATACTGGACATCAGGTGAAAGATCAGCCGGAATTATTAATGGAAGCAGTGAAGGATCCTCATGGAAGAGTCAGAATGGAAGCCATAGCTGCAGCGTCTTGGCTCCCCAAAGAAGTAGGCGTTCCTATTTTGGCGGAAGCTGAAAAGCAGGAAAAAGACAATACCTGGATTCCTAGAACTTTAGAAACTGCTATAGCGCACATCAATAGTCTTTCTGTTGCTGAGAAAAAAGAAGAAGATATCAAGTCATCACTCACAGGTTCAGATCGGGAATTATTCGTTTTAGGTAAAGAGATTTATGCCAGAGAGGGCTATTGTTCTACTTGCCACCAGCCAAATGGAAGAGGATTGTCCGCATCGCAATTCCCTCCACTAGCAGGAACCCCTTGGGTAACCGGAAATGAAGAACGTTTAATCAAAATCGTTCTAAAAGGTTTATTAGGGCCTATTACAGTTCTCGGAAATGATTATCCAGGCCAAGTGCCTATGACACCTTTTGAAGGAATGTTGGATGATTCTGAAGTAGCTGCTGTATTAACTTATGTGAGGAATTCATTCGGAAACCAAGCATCTCCGATTTCGCCGGATTTAGTCAGAAAGGTAAGAGAGGAAATTAAGGATTATGAAGGCTTCTATAAGCCGGCGGAATTGTTACAAATGCATCCTTTGGAAAAATAGTGGTCAGTTCTCAGTTGTCAGTTGTTGCATTTTAGACTTCTGAATTAAGACTTCTAACTTTTGCATGATGACTTCTGATTTCTAATTCCAACCCTTACCAAAATCTCGTAAATCGTAATTGCTACCATAAAACCCGAAAACATGAGTATTCTAAAACCATTCCTAACGGCAATGCTGGCTTCAACACCCTTTTTGGTTTCAGCCCAAGAAATGACCGTCAAGTTTGAAAAACAAGTCATTGCTTTTGAAAGCACTGAATCAGTTGGGGTTTTTGATGTGAATAATGATGGAGTTTTAGACTTGGTATCCGGGAGTTTTTGGTATAAAGGGCCTGAGTTTCTTGACCGGTCTTTGATTGGTCAAGTCAAGCGATTTGGAGAATATTATGAGGATTTTTCCACCATTCCCTTGGATGTCAATGAGGATGGCAAGATAGACTTTGTGACTGGAGGCTGGTTTGAAGGAACATTGATCTGGAAAGAAAATCCAGGTGACGGAAGTGAGTGGCCAACTCATGAAATCGCCAAAACGGGCAATATCGAAACTACCCGAGGCTGGGATATAGATGGGGATGGCGTATTGGAGATTTTCCCAAATACTCCCAGAAAAGCCTTAGCATTTTATAAAAAGACAGGTCCGGATCAATTTGAAAAATTTCCGGTAGCTGATATGCATGGACATGGTTTGGGTTTGGGTGATATCAATGGAGATGGGAGAAAAGATCTCGTTATCTCAACGGGCTGGCTAGAGGCGCCAAGTGACCTTAAAACAGGAAGCTGGATCTTGCATGAAGATTTCGATTTAGGAGATGCCAGCATTCCTATGATTATAGCCGACGTCAATATGGATGGTATGAACGACATTATTGTGGGACAAGCTCATTCTTTTGGTTTGTATTGGTTGGAGCAGCAAAAGTCTGGCAGTCCTTTCAGTTTTGTGAAACATGATATAGATCCTTATCAATCACAATATCATACCATGGAATGGGTTGACATCAACAATGACGGTGAAAATGAATTGGTAACAGGAAAACGCTACCGTGCGCATAATGGTAGAGATCCTGGAGGAAAAGATTATGTAGGGCTCTATTATTTCAAATGGAATGGAGAATCTTTTAGCAAAAACATCATCAGCTATGGCCCTGCCGGAGAAGGAAAAGGCTCTGGTCTGTATTTTTCAGTATCAGACTTAAATGGAGATGGGTGGAAAGACATTGCTGTTGCTGGAAAAGATGGGCTTGTCGTTTTTCATAATTTGGGTTCAGATAGGTAATCTAAACCTCTTATTAAATCCCAGATTAAAACTTGTTACTCTAGATAATTATTAACAGAAGAATTAGTAAATAAAATCCTGGGTATTTCAAAAAATCACCATCTATAGACTCCTCACTTTTATCAATCACTTAAATTTTTTACCGAATTTTTTAATTACAACTAACTTTAAAATATATAAAAACGTATAAAATATTATTATTTTTGCTGTTTAAATATTAAAATAGTCATATTTTTATAGTATATTCATACGTAACCATTGTTCAACTAAACATTTTTAATCATGAAAAATCTCTCAATAATCTTCTCTTGTGCATTCCTTTTAATAATATCTGGATGCGAAATGTCAAATGAGGTCGATACACCATCCGACCACACATTAAAAATCACAAATACTCTAAATACTGTTGATTTAGATGGTAATATGAAACAGGTAAAAGTTCAACCCAACTTCGCCAGTACCAAGGCTACAAATAGCAATGCTAGAAAAGGGGATGGAACTGTTATGATCAATGGTCATATGGATTGGTATCCTAATGATTCCGATAATACTTGGAAAAAATCTTTAAATGCCATTAGTGGAGATCCAACTTCTGGCAAAGGCCAAGTAGAAGTAAAATCCAATTTTTGGGGTGATGTCCATGGAAGTGTCATGTGTGCCTATGCTGAAGGAAATGAAGCAGTGGTGGCCATGTATATTACCCAAGCGCCAGATGAGCTGAATATTTGGTATAATGAAGGAAGCATCGTCTGGTTTCGTTTAACCGATAATGGAGAGGGGAAAAATGCACCAGCAGATCAACATTACAACACCATTTGGTATTATCCAGGAAATTTTGAAACTATTGAGGAAGCACAGGATTTTCTAATGGATTATACCTGTGAAGATTTATTTTGGTACAATTGGGGAACTCCAAGAGATATAGCTGAAGGAAATTTCCAAATCAAATAAACCTATCCATTCCTATTGGATACTTTTTTTCAAAAAGGTGTAGAAAATTTTCTACACCTTTTTTGTCCCCTAAGCACAGGATACTTTTTTGAGATGTTCCTTACAACTTAGGACATAACAGATTCCTTAAGATGATCCGATTAAGTCTACTTTCTATTATTTACCTTTTCTCTGTTCAGCTATTTGGTCAAGCCACTTCTATTTCAAAACCACGAATATTAATCAGTACCGACATTGGTGGCACCGACCCAGATGACAATCAAAGTCTGGCACACCTACTTATGTATACCGATAAAATTGACCTTGAGGGCTTGGTCTCTTCACCATCCTATGGGAGTGGTAGTACAAGTGAGATATTCAGGATGATAGACCTTTACGAAAAGGATCTGCCTAATCTGAAAAATCATCAATCTGGATTTGCAGAACCAGAATATCTTAGGTCAATCACAAAACAAGGAAGAAAAGGAGGAGCTCCTTTTGCAGGATTTACAACTTCGACGGAAGGATCTGAATGGATCATCAAAACCGCTAAAAAAGAAGATAACCGACCCTTATGGGTTCTTGTTTGGGGAGGTTTGGAAGACCTGGCCCAAGCACTGCATGATGCTCCGGAAATCCAGAATCAAATCCGTGTTTACTGGATAGGTGGTCCTAATAAAAAATGGAGTGCAAATAGTTATGCATATATCGTTGCCAACTTCCCAGACCTCTGGATGATTGAAGTAAATTCAAGCTACTATGGTTTTTTCTCCAATAATCAAATTCCAGATGTCATCAAAACAACAGATTACTATCAAAACCAAATTGAAGGAGCTGGTAATCTTGGTGAAGATTTTAGAAATTATTATGAAGGAGAGATCAAAATGGGTGATACTCCCTCACTATTGTATTTGATGCACGGAAATGCAAATGAACCCACCAGTGAGAGTTGGGGTGGGAAATTCGAAAAGATCCAGAGAAGTTCTAGGGCTATTTTTGATCGAAAAACTACGCTAAAAGATTCTGTTGCATTTTGCACTATAGTCGAATATAAATTTCAAGGCCCCAAAATCGAAGTTTCCGCTGATTCAGTAGTATTTTGGATGGAGGTTCCTTATCAAAACGACAAACAAGTTTGGCCTGGATATTATCTGGGAGATGGATTATATAGTCTCCGTTATGCTCCTAAGCAGGCCGAAGTATTACGATTTCAGTTCACCTCTTTTATCGAAGGCTTCCCTACAGGCGAAGGTCAACTTGTTGTAACTAATCTTTGGCCAGGGAAAGCTAGACCCGAAGACTATATTTTGGGAGAAAATTGGTATTCTGACTCCTCCAATCCAGAAGATTTCGATGGAAGACTACAGGGTGGTAAAACAATTTTGAAATGGAGAAATGAAGTACTTTCAGACTGGGCGATACGATGGTCTTGGTTAAAGGAAAAAGAAGTGATTACTATTAATATTTCAATAAATCTTACGGATGAAGACCAAGCCCAATAGTCACAGATTAAATTATAGAAATAAGGGGTTGTAAATTTTACTAAAACTATTCTAAATAGACAAGCTTTGATTAGGCTTGAAGTAATAATGGATAATCTCCGATATTCCTCTATATTCAATTATAACTTTATTACCCAACCATGAAATCAAGTCATTTTATATACCTCTTAATAATTTTAGTATTTGGAGGGTTTTTGATTTCAGCTAAATTATCTGCCCAAGAAAGACCTCCTAATATCATCCTGATCATGGTCGATGATCTTGGGGTAGAAACAATCGGTACGTATGGAGGCACCTCCTATTCTACACCTTTTATCGATGCTATGGCGGCTCAAGGCGCCAAGTTTGAATACGCTTTTGCGCAGCCCCTCTGCACCCCATCTAGAGTGCAACTTATGACTGGGCAATATAATGTGAGAAATTATAAGGTTTTTGGCCAGTTAGACCGAAATCAGATCACTTTTGCCAATCTTCTGAAAGATGCAGGTTATAAAACAGCTATCGCAGGAAAATGGCAGCTGGGTAAGGAAAAAGATTCTCCCCAACACTTCGGGTTTGAAGAATCTTGCCTATGGCAGCATATGCTAGGAGCAACTGACAAAAATGGGAATGACACCCGCTACTCTAATCCTGTTTTAGAAATCAATGGAGTTCCGAAACACTTTGATGGAGGGCAATTCTCAACAGATATCACGAGTGATTTTTTGATTGATTTTATGGAAAGAAATCAGAATCAACCCTTCTTTGCCTATTACCCGATGATTATTACCCATTGTCCCTTTGTCCCCACTCCTGATTCTAAAGATTGGGATCCGACGAGTCCTGGGTCCCCGACGTATAAAGGAGATGCTCAATACTTTGGAGATATGGTGGCTTATATGGATAAAACAGTTGGAAAAATCATTGCCAAAGTAGATGAAATGGGATTGAGTGAGGAGACCATTATTATTTTCACTGGAGACAATGGAACAGATCAGCCTGTTGTATCCATGTATCGAGGCAATGAATATCCCGGCGGGAAAAAATTCACCACTGAAAATGGAATTCACGTTCCTTTAGTTGTCAAGTGGGATAATAAGATTGCTCCCGGAACACAAAGTGATGACTTGATTGATTTTAGTGACTTCCTCCCCACAATTATCGAAGTTGCAGGAGTCCAGGCACCAAAAAGCCTTCCCCTTGATGGAGTAAGTTTCTTGCCTCAACTTCTTGGTAAAAAAGGGAAACCTAAAGATTGGATCTATAGCTGGTATTCACGAAATGGAGATATGGAAAATCTCCAAGAATTTGCTTTCAATAATGAATACAAACTCTACTCGACAGGGGAGTATTTTAATATTCAGGAAGATTGGCTAGAGGGAACTCCACTAAATTATAAAGACCTGGATAAGGAAGGCAAAAGGTCTTTCAAATCCCTCAATAAAGCATTGGAAAAGTTCGAAGACATTCGATAAGCTTTTAAGGGTACCCATTTACTAAACTACTCGATTTTTGCTTTTAGGTAGGCATTGGATTTCTTTTCCAGCTTTTTTCTCATTTGATTCAACGTTTTCTGGTGGACGGGATCAGCAGCTAGATTATTTATTTCCATAGGGTCTAGACTAAGATCATACAACTCCTCATGGCTTGGATCATTGATGTATCGGAAATATTTCCAACGTTCGGTACGGATCGCCTCACTCGGAGCGATGATTGCCACTTGCCAAAGATGCTCAAAAAGAAAATCTTTTCTATTCTTCATTTTCGGAGACCTCAAGCTTACTCCTTGCCATAATTTGGGTACCTTAATTCCAGCATAATCTAAAATTGTCGAAGGTACATCAATGTTAAGAGCATATTCAGATTTTCGGATCCCCCCTTCTTCCCTCGGGTCAAATACAATCAGAGGCACCCGAAGTGAGTTGTCATACATGAGCCATTTTCCGGCTAACTGCCTTTCTCCAAGGAAATATCCGTTATCTCCCATCAGGATAATTACGGTGTTCTCTGCTAATCCTTTCTCATCCAGAACTTTTCTGATTTTTCCAATTTCGGCATCAACTTGAGAGATCATTCGAAAATATCCCTTGACTGAATGTTGATATTTCTCTGGGGTGTCATATCTCCAAAACCAACGAGTTCGGTTTTCTCCGCTGCGAACATATTCTGGTTGCTCCATGAAATACTCATCCTCCCCGAGCTCAGGGTCTGGAATTGTGATGTTTTGGTACATGGTATCAAATTCCTCGGACCAGAAATACTGCAAAGGTGCTGGATCATGAGCATGAGGAGCAGAAAAACTCAATGAAAGCATAAAGGGCTGATCAGCAGGAGCTTCCTGAATAAAATCAATGGCTTGCTGACTTGTATAGCGCGTTAAGTGAACCGTGTCCTTTCCAATAGTTTTATAAAAATATCCTCTTCGGTCGTCAAATTTCCCATTTCTATCATAGCTTTCTCCTTTGTCAAACAAGGTTGAAAACCCGGGGTAATTAACCCCAAATTTCCCAAAAAATCCAGTGAAATAGCCAGCTTCTTTTAATTTAACCGGATAAGATTGGTCCATATAAGGCTGATTGATATCTCCCTGACCAAACGTATAGCCATGGGTTCTTTCATATAGCCCTGTCAATAAGCTGGCCCGACTTGCTGCACAAATCGGAGTGGTCACAAATGCGTTTTCAAAATATATCCCTTCTTCCGCCAGTCGATCCATTTCCGGAGTTTGGATAATTTCATTCCCAGCAAAACCCAAAGCGTCCCATCGTTGATCGTCGGTCAAAATGAATATGATGTTGGGTTTTTCCTGTTGGCCAAAAACCTGCAAAACAAAAAACAAAGAAATGAACAGCAATGAAAAATCCTTTTTCATGGGAATTAGTTAGTGGGTTATCCTGCAAGAAAAGGAGATTTTCCTTTTAACTATCCTGCTCGAACCTAATCTGATTGAAATTATTTTCTAGCTTTTGTCCAATGGTTAAATTGACTAACTTAATTAACATTAATTTGACTCATTCAAACGAGGCAGCGAGATGAAAGACTTTTTTATTAGCTATACGGGCAATGATGTAAACTGGGCAATCTGGATCAGCAAAATCCTGGAGGAAGCAAACTATACTACTGTTTTGCAAGCCAAAGATTTTAGACCAGGTTCTAATTTTGTTTACGAAATGTTCAAAGCGGTAGAAGCAAAACAAACAATTGCTGTTTACTCCGCTGATTATTTCGCTTCCATTTATACCATGCCAGAATGGGGTGCTGCATTTCAATCCGATCCGACAGGAGCAAAAAGAACAATTATTCCAATTAAAGTTAAGCCATGTGAACTCCCTCAAATGCTCAAGTCAATTGTCTATGTGGATTTAGTTGGGAAAGATCAGGGAACATCCAAAAAATTGATCCTAGATGCCGTTTCAGAAGAAAACTTATTTGATTTAAGCAAAGCCGAGTTTCCAGGGTCTTCGACCGGTCAAGTGGAATCATCTTCTACAAGTCTATCAAGCAAAGATGCTATAGAAAGATTACTTGAAATTTTAGATACCGCACGGATAACCTTCCAAGCCCAAGTAAAACTCCGAAACAAACTTGCAAAAAAAATCAAAGACAGAATCCCTAATACCAAACAGCTTCAATACGAAGATTTCTTTCATGAATATTTTGATCAGTTGTCTCAGGACGAACTAATTCTTCACCGTACGATAAGATCTTAAACTTCCAATGTTTTAAAGGAATACAACCAATCAGCTTTGGATTTGATCAAGGAGCATAGGGAACTCATGAAAAAGATCCCAAGACTTAAAGAATTGAAAGCCCATTTAGAAATATGGCTTGCAAAATTTAAAGGCCTCTTTGAAATCACCCCATCCAGTTGCTTAATCTATGTAGGAGTGGAAGAGAAAAAAGGCTTCCCTATAGGAATAGAACAGGAATTGAGGGAATATTTAGGAAATAACTAAGAAGCACGAAGTTTAGTCAAGTATAATGTTCCAATCCAAAAGACATCGAATGGATTATGTTATAATCATCAATAAAATTGATGAAGACACCAAGCTTTTATTTACCGACTAATGCTTCCTAAAACCCTTCCTGATATTAAATAAAAAAAGCCCAACACATATGGTTGGGCCTTGTGACCTCGTCAGGATTCAAACCTGAAACCTCCTGAGCCGTAATCAGGTGCTCTATTCAGTTGAGCTACGAAGCCGAAATGGAATGCAAAGGTATTTAATTTTCCTTTTTTATCAAACACTTAAATTTTAGAAAAAATTTATTTAGCCTAGCGAGTCCAAAATATACTTAAGAATAATTAAGACTAAAAACAGGGTAAATCCTTCAGGAATTCATATTTTTGCCCGCGATGAATTAATAATTCAATCCCTAATTAATGAAAAAAATATATACAGTTTTGTTTGCCTTCGTTTTTTTCCAGTCGGCTTTTGCCCAAGAAGGACCAAAAACTCCAATTGGAGGTAGACCAAATATTCCTAGCGACTTATCATTCGAGTTCGGATTTAACCAACTTAACAATAGACCAGAAGATATGAGCCTTAATTTTTTTAGGTCTCGTACATTTAATGTTTATTTCCAGCATCCAATCAAGATTTTTGGAGAGACATCTGGTATGACGATCAATCCTGGAATCGGTGTTGGCACAGACAAATATGCTTTCAAAGAATCCCAAAACTTATTTAACAATGAGCTTTTAGGTCCAGAATCAAGTGAGTTATTGAATATTTCAGAAGTTTATGGGGATAACATCAGACTAAAGACAAACACATTTGCCGCCAATTACTTCGACATCCCTTTAGACTTTACCTATCATCTAAATAAAACAAATCATTCCAAAGGTTTTAGAATGTCTATTGGAGGGAAATTTGGATTTCTTTATGAAGCACACTCAAAAATCAAATACACTGATTCTGATGGCTTGGAAAGAAAAGTGAAGGATTCTCAAAATTATGGATTGGAAAAATTCAGATACGGTTTAACCCTTAAAGCAGGCTCGCCTGGCTTCTATACCTGGTTTTACTATGGATTAAACAAAACATTTCAGGAAGGTAGAGGCCCCTTCGGTACTGAAGCCACACAAATTAATTTTGGTATTGCTGTCAATGTTTTCTAACATAAAATATTAAAGAAAAAAACCGAGTAGATTTGCTCGGTTTTTTTTTGTCCTTTAAGTTCTTTAGACTTTTCTTTTTCAGGGATAGATCAGATTAAATCCAATAAAACACAAAATGAAACCGAAAATGAAACCGAAATAGGTCTCTAAAGGTCGGTGTGCATTTAAATACAATCTAGCAGTACAAACGATGCCTGACAGGATTATTACCCCCAAAAGTGGATATAATGCATGGAACGTAGGGAATTTCATACTCAACACCACGACAGTAGCAAGAAGACCTCCCATACCAGTCATATGGGCTGACATTTTCCAAAAAAAAGTAATCAAGGTCAGACCAACTATAGAAGCAGAAATAATCCCAAGGACTTGCCACAAAACAGGATCTAATTCACCTTTATCATGTAAGAAATAAGTTGTCAGCAGAAAATAAATTGTCGTAACTACGAAGGGAATTATCCGATCTTTTATGTCAACCATGTGGATACTTTTTAAGGTCCCACTTAGCCTAAGACCAAAAATTGTAACCATAGGTATGACTAAAGTCGACAAGACAATTAAAAGAAATATTCTTCCCTTAAATGAATCAGGAATGCTGCTCGCCTCCGGAACTAAAAAGAGAATCAGCCCAAAAACCAAAGTAGGGACTAATAAAGGCTGAAAAACAACTGAAATAAATAGAGCAATATATCTCGCCACTAGAGTTCTTTTCTTAATCTTGCAACTGGTATTTGCAGTTGTTCCCTATATTTTGCGACCGTTCTTCGGGCAATATTGTACCCCTTCTTATTCAGCATCTTCACAAGTTTATCGTCAGATAATGGCTTCTTCTTATCCTCTGCATCGACCATGGCTTGAAGCACAGATTTAACCTCTCTATTACTCACATCTTCTCCACTATCTGTAGCTATGCCTTCTGAGAAGAAATATTTTAAAGGATAAACCCCAAATTCGGTCTGAATTGCTTTACTATTTGCAACTCTCGATACAGTGGAAATATCCATATCGATTTTTTCAGCAATATCTTTTAGAATCATAGGCCTCAGATTGGTTTCATCGCCATCTATAAAGAATTCCTTTTGATAATTCAGAATTGCTTCCATTGTTCTAAGCAACGTATTTTGTCTTTGTTTAATCGCATCAATAAACCACTTGGCCGCATCTAATTTTTGCTTCACAAAAGAGACGGTCTCTTTTAATTTTTTATCCTTCTTATCACTTTTATCATATGCATCAAACATTTCAGAATATGATCTTGACACCCTCAATTCCGGAGCATTTCTGGAATTTAAGCTGATCTCCAATTTTCCAGCTGTATTAGTCAGAATAAAATCAGGAATTATATATTGGGTTCTTACAAGACCATCGGCTACTCCTCCCGGTTTGGGATTCAATTTTGTTATAAGATTGACAGCTTCTTTGGTTTGCTCTTCTGTTAGATCACATTTCTTCTGGATTTTGGAATAATGCTTCTTTGTAAATTCATCAAAACAATCGTGAATAATTCTTAAGGCATTAATCACAGTTGGATCCTCGGGATGTTCTTTTCTTTCGAGCTGCAATACAAGACACTCTTGAAGATTTCTTGACGCAATTCCTGCAGGATCAAATGTCTGAATCTTTCTTAGTATTTCTTCAAGTTCATCAACATCTGTTTCAATATTTTGACTAAAAGCCAAATCATTGATAATAGCATCCAGATCTCGACGAATATATCCGTCGTTTTCAATGCTTCCTATTAATTGATGCCCTATAATCCTTTGACGATCATCAAGTTTTAAGAAATTAAGTTGAGAAACCAATTGCTCATGAAGGGAGGATTGACTGGAAATAGGGATTTCCCTATCTTCTTCATCAGGATTATAATTTCCATCCCCTTGCATTTTATAGCCTCCATATTCATCATCTAAATAATCATCGATGTTAACATCTCTGTCATCCTGTGCCGCATCCTCTTCATAATTATCCTCAAATTCATCTTGGGAACTATCTGAATCTTCCTCCTTTCCTTCCTCGAGGGCAGGATTTATTTCCAACTCCTCTTCAATTCTTGTATCTAATTCTGCTGTAGGAACCTGCAATAGTTTGATAAACTGAATCTGCTGAGGAGATAGTTTCTGAGAAAGTGACTGGCTAAGATTTAGCTTTTGCATTAGAAATCAAATAAAACCTAGAATTGGGTTCAAAAAAGGCCTTTTCAAGTGAAAAAGCCTCATACCCAAAGTTAGGAAAAACAAGCAATTTTTTGATAAAAAGCTTATTTAATCGTTTTTTTGCATTCCAATTAAAATTTCTCGGAAACAGAAAATTTCCATAAATAAATTCTCCTAATGGCATTTAACAAACGGGTCAAAATCAAGACCATTCTGGATGAAAATCCAGTAGGAACAGAAATCACGCTTATGGGTTGGGTTCGCACAAAAAGAAGCAATAAAAATGTTTCTTTCATTGCTCTCAATGACGGTTCAACTATTACCAATTATCAAATTGTTGCTGACCCAAATGTTATTTCTGAAGATATTTTAAAGAAATGCACGACAGGAGCCTGCTTGAAAGTCAAAGGTAAAGTTGTGGAATCAATGGGAGCAGGACAAGCATCTGAGTTGAATGCGCTAACTATAGAAGTTTTAGGTGAAGCGGACCCTGAAAAATATCCCCTACAGCCCAAAAAGCATTCTCTTGAATTCTTAAGGGAAATTGCACACTTAAGAATGAGGACAAATACGTTTGGTTCTGTTTTTAGAGTAAGACATGCTTTAGCCTTTGCAGTGCACAAATATTTTAACGATAAAGGCTTTTTCTACATCCATACCCCTATCATTACAGCCTCAGATGCTGAGGGGGCTGGAGAGACGTTTAAGGTGACAACTTTAGACCTGAAGAATCCACCATTGAATGAAGATGGAAAAATAAATTACCAAGAGGATTTCTTCGAAAGAGAAACAAACTTGACTGTTTCGGGGCAATTAGAAGGTGAGTTGGCTGCAATGGCACTTTCTGAAATCTACACGTTTGGACCTACTTTCAGAGCTGAAAATTCCAATACTGCAAGACATTTGGCTGAATTCTGGATGATAGAACCCGAAATGGCATTTTATGATGCGGAAGACAATCAAGATTTAGCAGAAGAATTCCTGAAATATGTGATTCAATACGCTCTGGATAATTGTGCTGATGATTTGAAATTTCTTGATCAAAGAATCGCAGAAGAAGAGAAATCAAAGCCACAGGACCAAAGAAGTGAGATGGGGCTATTAGAAAAATTGAAGTTTGTTGTTGAAAATGACTTCGTTCGTCTCACATATACGGAAGCTTTTGATATTTTGAGGAATTCAAAGCCTAACAAGAAAAAGAAGTTTGCCTATTTAATCGATGAATGGGGAGCTGATCTTCAATCTGAACATGAGCGTTATTTGGTAGAAAAACACTTTAAAAAACCAGTGATTTTAACCGATTACCCAAAAGAAATAAAATCCTTCTACATGCGTCAAAATGAAGATGGAAAAACTGTCGCAGCTATGGATATCCTTTTCCCTGGCATCGGAGAGATTGTTGGAGGGTCCCAAAGAGAGGAAAGATTAGATGTTTTGACCAAAAGAATGGAAGAAATGAATATTCCTCAAGATGAAATGTGGTGGTATCTGGATACCAGAAGATTTGGTGCAACGCCACATGCTGGATTTGGTTTAGGCTTTGAAAGAATGGTGTTATTCGTAACCGGAATGGGGAATATTAGAGACGTAATAGCCTTCCCCAGAACTCCAGGTAACGCGGAGTTTTAAATATCCATCCCCAGTTTTTTTTAAAGCTGGGGATTTTTTTACTTATAATACCATCCAATAAGTTACCCAGAACAAAATATATCTATAGATAATAAAACTGGGTATAATATAAACTCCTAATAAGACACTTCTCCATATGGATCCAATTGTACTTGTATCATAGGCTTTTCTGATCAAAAAATACATGTATATGATAATTACCAGGAGGAATGAAATGGAAAGTGTCAACTCATTAAAAAATGAATTAAAGGACATCCCTAAAACATTTCCAAAAAGCATAATAACCCCTGGTATTAAAACCAGAGCAAATAGAATATAAAACCCATAGAAATACGCTGAACCAGCAAGAAAATCTACTAAAAATAGTTTTTTTCTTTTCCAGAAAAGCAATTTCAAAAACAAGCCTTGGAGCAAAACTAATACTATCAATAGTAGCTTCCCATTAGAAGATGAAACCCCTTCATACTCCAAAGTATAGGACTCAAGTGATCTTTGGCTTTCCTGTAGATAGGATTCTACTATCGGACGGATTGAACTACTATAAGGAAGATTATTCAATTGAACATCCAAAGAAGTATTGAATGTAGATATGAAAGGGAAAATAAAATAAACCAGGTTTGCAAAAAAGAAAAGCTGAAGTGGAGAAAGGTATTTTTTCCTAATACCAATAACAAAACTTTTTGTTAGCTCTCCAGGGTTAGTTAGCAGTAATTTAATTGTTTTAAAAAATTTTCCATCTGCTACAAAAACTGAAGAAATAGCCTCTTCAAAAAAATGATTCAGCTTTTTATCTTCACTTTCAATTCTTTTTTCGCCGCAGTTATAGCAATATAAACCTTTTAGTTCTTCACCGCATCGCACACAAGAATAACCCTTAGATTCCATTTCTATGAATTTATGTTCAATCAAGGTTAATGTTTATTACTCATATTGAATTGATTTTTGTTAACTGACCACTTTAATTCTTCTAGCTAAAGGAATACATAAAAGACTAAATACGATCGCTAGATATCCTACAAGATTAAAGTTGGTAAGCTCCCCTGTGGTAGTTTCCCCTATAATCAAACCTGCAATTAAAGAAGCTACTCCAATCGCCAATTGTTGTACTGCAGAGTTAAAACTCAGAAAACTCCCCCGATTTTCAGGTTTTGCCGTCCCTGTCACCAAAGCTGCTGCAGGAACAAACCTTCCGTTGGAAGTTACAAAAAACATAGTACTCACTAAAAGAACATAAGGAATGGGAGTTTGTCCTAAATGTGTGATTATACCAATGGGAATCACATTCAAACTCATGAAAATTGTAAATATTTTTAGCTTACCATGCTTATCTGAAAGCTTACCCACCCAAGGAGAAGTAAAAATCGTAAATGCTCCCCCTGCAATGTAGATATATGTCAGCTGAACTTCCGTAAAACCGATATTTGAAACTGAATAAGGGCTAAGAAATGGGATGATCATAAATTGACCAAACATCATCATCACCGAAAGACTAATTGCCCGCATTTGATTTTTATCTTTGAGGACTCTGGATACTACCAGCATAGGATTTGGTCTAATATACCCTTGATCCAAATGCTCTCTTATCGAAGGAATAAATTTCAAAATCATTCCCAAACTGAGAAATGAAACTCCTGCCAAAATAAAAAAAGGAGTATGCCAATTAGAAATACTTGCTAAAAATAACCCTAGAGGAACACCCAGCACAGAAGCAACTGAAAATGCTGCCATCACCAATCCCATAGCAGCTCCCCTTCTTTCATTTGGAATTACATCTCCTATGATTGCTAATATCAAGGCGGAAGTTAATCCACCAAACAAGCCAGATAGGACCCTGGAAATTAAGAGAAGCGAATAGCTTGGTGACAAAGCACAGGCAAGGGTCGCTAATGTAAAGCCTATATAAACCACCAACAAGATTTTTTTTCGGTCAAATCTGTCCAAAAAGAAAGCTCCGAAAAAACTCGAAAACCCAGCACTGAATGTGTAAGAAGAAACCAACAAGCCAAATTCTCTAGGGCTGATTTCAAAAATCCTCATTAATTGTGGACCTAATGGCATCATAATAATAAAATCCACCATATGGACAAAATTGATGAGAGCTAAGGTATAGAGTAAAAGTTTTTCGTTTTTCATTTGAAAAATTATGGTAGTCAATCTCCTGTTCTGTTTTTTGAATTTTTAAATCCAATCAGGAAATATCCAAGAGAAGATAAGTTTCTGGAATAGCCTCAATCAAATCTGATGCAACGCATCCTTTTCGCTTTTTCTCACCAGAAATTTCTCCTGCTAACCCATGATGATAAACGCCACAGATTGCAGCATTTACAGGATTATAACCTTGACCTAAAAACGAGGTTATCATTCCTGTCAAAACATCTCCAGAACCTCCCGTCGCCATATATTTTGTACCAGTGGAATTAAAATATTGATCTCCATTAGGGAGAGATATAACTGTATTTGCTCCTTTTAAAACCAAAATTAAACCTTGTTTTACTGCAAATTCTTTAGCCATTTCTAATCTCTCAAGATGGTCTTTTGCCTCTCCAACAAGTCGATTAAATTCTCCTATGTGCGGAGTCAAAATAGAATTCTTTGGAATTAAGTCTATTAACTCCCTATTTCTTGCCAAAATATTTAACCCATCGGCATCAATTACAACAGGCTTTTCGTATTCCTCCAGAATTTGATTTAACAAATGCTTTCTTCCTTCTTGACCCCAACCAGGACCTATTCCTATCGCATCGTAATATTCCAGATTTGCCAGAAGTCCCCAGGTAGCCATGGCCTCTGGTACTGCAGTCTGAATTATATGTCTTTCGGTTTCCTCTACATGGCAAGTAACAAGTCCAGATCCAGATCTTAAGGCACTTCTTGAAGCTAAGACTAAAGCTCCCATTTTTCCGGGACTACCTCCTGCAATCAGTACTTTACCATAATCGCCTTTATATGCGAACTTATTAAATTCCTTATGGAGCTTTGGGATATCCTTTCTTAATATGTAATAAAAATCAGAATCAAACTGGTTAAAAGTACTTTCCTCAATTCCAATATCCACTTGAATTAACTCCCCTACAGATTCTCCATTTTCGGGAATCAATAATGAAAGTTTTGGGAAAGCAAAAGTGACTGTATAATCTGCTTTAACACATTTATTCTTATTAAACCCATCAGAAAGCATTCCACTAGGAACGTCTACAGAGATAACCAATCCTTCAAATTCATTGATCAGATTAATGATAGGAATAGAGCTTTCCCTAAGTTCTCCTTTTAAACCGACCCCTAAATAACTATCAATAAGAACCCCCTCTTTTGGAAAATGAAAATTATCAAATTCAATTAATTCAACTGAATCTGGCAAAAGATTCAAATTATCCAATGCGTCATTGGATAGCCTATCTTCATTTTCAAAACATTTAATTACAGATACCTGATAGCTGTGATTTGTCAAAATTCTAGCAATTGCAAGTCCATCCCCTCCATTATTACCGCTTCCAACAAAAATTATAACGAGTAAACCCTCGAATTTTGATTGAGAAATATACCAATGAACAAATCCTAATGCTGCGACCTCCATCAACTCCTGACTTGACTGTCCTGATTTTTGAATATGAGTGGAGTCCAATTCTTTTACTTGCGAACCTTTAAGAATCTTTTGCATAACTAGGCCAATTTACTGGAGTTTAATTGAGATTTAGGAATAGAAACAAGTAATAAAAACCCTAAACCAACAAGGAAGAAAATACCAAGTGTCAAGGAACTGTTTCTCATACTACCTGTTAGTTGCTCGATCACTCCGTATGAAAAAGTCCCTAAAACTATTGCCAATTTTTCTGTCACATCATAAAAGCTGAAGTAGGAAGCATGATCCGTCGAAGATTCAGGAATTAACTTTGAATAGGTAGAACGGGAGAGTGATTGAATACCTCCCATGACTAGGCCTACTACAAAAGCTAAAGCAAAAAACTCATAAACCGTATATACATAATATGCCGCGCCACAAATAAAAATCCAAATCACAACCATGATCACTAAACTGGATTTATTTCCAAATTTTTTAGAGATAAAAGCAAAGAAGTAACTACCAATAATTGCTACAAATTGAATAATCAAGATAGTTAGTATCAATTGATCACCTGGTAAGCCTAATTCTTTATCTCCAAAACTTGCAGCCAGATACATTACTGTTTGTACTCCCATAGAATAGAAAAAGAATGAAGCTAAAAATTTATTCATCACACCAATCTTTTTTACTTTTAGAAAAACTTTTCTGATTTCCTTGTATCCCTTAGCTAATATTTCTTTGGTAACATTTTTCCCGAAAGGATTTTTAGGCAAAACCCGAAATGGAATTTGAGCAAAACCAGCCCACCATAATCCAGTTATTAAGAATGAAAGTCTTGCAGCGACCCCGTCATCTGGAATCATAAAAACAGAAGGAAACTGAATCATCAAAAGATTCAATACCAGCAAAAGAACTGATCCAATATATCCTAGAGCAAATCCCTTGGCACTTAAGAAGTCATATTCATTTTCATTAGAAATTTCAGGTAGATACGCGTTGTAAAAAACAATACTTCCAGCATATCCAATACTCGCTAGAATACTACATATTATACCAAATTCAAGATTACTACCATCAAAAAAGAAAAGACCTACACAGGATATCGAACCCAGGTAAGCAAAAAATTTCATGAAACTCAGCTTTTTTCCAGTAGCATCTGCAATTCCTGAAAGTAGGGGGGAAATTATTGCTATAATCAGGAATGAAAATGAAATGGAATAGGAATACAAAACAGTATTTATCATCTCAAACCCAAAGAAATTTACTTTGTCACCTCCGCCCACGGCTTTCGTAACGCTGTTGTAATAAACTGGAAAAATCGTTGATGTTATTACGAGACTGTATACGGAATTTGCCCAATCGTACATTGCCCAACTATTCTGGACTTTCTTTTTATTGGCGAGTTTTATTTGCATGGGTTTAAATAAAAAAAGCTATCCCTTCATGGGATAGCTTTAAATATAATGAAATGTTTCTATTTAGTCTTTTACAACTTTACCAACTGAAGCGTAAAGAACCCTTCTGGCATCTGCTTCTCTTAGTTCTGTTTGAACATCAGAGATTGGACCCATTTTTACGTCTTTATCCACTTTCATAGAAATTGTAATTCCTCCACGATCAGCTTCTGGCAGCTTATCTCTTTCTTGGTTAACCCATTGAACAATATCATTTGTGTTCATTAATGCATCATTAGCCTGAATTCTAGGTTCAGTACCATATAATGATGTATTTTTTGGTTTTCCAATGAAGATGTAAGAAATCAAGGTTTTCTTCTGCAACTTTTGAAGCTGAGTAGCTTGAGGAATCTTTTGCTCAACCAATATCTCCTGATCTCTCAACACAGTAGTTACCATGAAGAAGAAAAGAAGCATGAAGATAATATCCGGCAACGCCGAGGTTGGGATATTCTCAGAGACTTTATTTTTCTTTCCGAACTTTCCCATATTAATTACTTCCTAGTTTATCTGGTTCTGCGATTGATATCTGCATTGCAATACCCTCTTTTCCTTTGTCTATGAGTGCTTGTTCTGCGTCATTCTTACCACCCAGCGTTCTATACTCATCAGTCGATAAGTTAGCTCTGGTTGCATAAATATCGAAGTATGCCTTTTTCACCAAATCAAGTACTTCAAGATACTTCTCATAGCTTGTACCTCTGTTAGTTTTGATGGAAACGACAGCCTCAGCAGGATAATCGGAGGATTCAGGATCTCTTCTTGCTTCTGCTTGTAGAGAAGCTGGAAGAGAATTGTAAAGAGCTACTGCTTCTTCATCGGGAGCACCGAAGTTTAAAACAAATGCCTTTACATCTTTATCCAACCCATCGGCACTTTCTCTATACTCACCTTCAACAAGAAGATCATCGTTTGCATTGACAAGAATAGTGTAAATATTACGCTCATTCTTTTGAATGTCTGGTGGCGGAACGTTTGGATCAACTTTTGGAGGGAGTACATTCAAAATACCCTTATCCGATGCAATGGTAGTAGTGACGAGAAAGAAGATCAGGAGCAAGAAAGCTATGTCAGCCATAGAACCTGCATTGACCTCCTGGACCATTCTATTTTTCTTTCTAGCCATATTACTTTATCGCTTTATTTAATTCCGTAACTACGATTCCAGCAAGTGCCATAATCGCAAGTATGTATGTAGTTATAAGCATTCCACCTACCAACTGAGATCCAGCAGGAGTCAAATTGAAAGGTTCTGCTTCAAATTTAGGAAGTACTTCACTGCTAGATACTGAATAAGCAATGAAGAACAACACCAATATGCCAACGATACCCACTACTGTCTTTAATAAGCTTTTTGGATTATCCAAAGACTTGATCAAAGGCATTACAATGGAAACAAATGCTCCAATTGCAATTAGTAAGTAACTACCGTATAATAAAATGTCATAAGTATCCATAATGTAGCTTTCTTAGAGGTTAACTTTAATAATTGAAACTCAAAAATTGAAGGCTTATTTGCCAGTCAACTTGTGCTTCACTAAGATGTCCACCAACGTGATAGATGCATCTTCCATGTCGTTAACCAAAGAGTCAATTTTCGCCACACAATAGTTGTAAAACAACTGAAGGATGATCGCAACGATCAAACCAGCAACTGTAGTCAAAAGGGCGATTTTGATACCACCTGCAACAAGAGATGGAGAGATATCACCAGCAGCCTCAATAGAGTCAAATGCGCCGATCATACCAATTACCGTACCCATGAAACCCAACATTGGAGCAAGAGAGATAAACAAAGAGATCCAAACAAGACCTTTTTCCAATCTACCCATTTCAACGGAACCGTAAGAAATAATGGATTTCTCTACCATTTCGATGCCTTCCGAGTATCTCATCAATCCTTGAGTAAAGATAGAAGCTACTGGGCCTTTGGTGTTTTTTGTTACATCCTTGGCTGCTTCTACTCCACCTGAAGATAAAGCATCTTCTACTTTAGCCAACAATTTCTTTGTGTTGGTAGTAGATAGATTCAAAGTGATAATTCTTTCTAAAGCAACAGCAAGACCTAAAATAAGACAGATCAATACTGGAGTCATGTACAAAGGATCACCCTCAATAAACTTCTCTTTTACTACTTGGTGGAAGCTTTGCTCCTCAGCGACGATCTCGTCATCGATGATTGTTGGTGATGCAGCAGGTTCTGCTACAGGAGCCATTTCTTCTTGAGCTGCAGAATCAGCTGCTGCTTCTTGTGCGTTTGCGAAAACAGGAACAAACATGATACCTGCAAGCATGAACAAAGCGATTAACTTTCTCATAATTTGATTTTTAAATAGACTTTTGATAAAGGTTAAATGGTTTCTTCACTAAAATCGAGTTTTAAAGTTATCATTTTTTATATTCAAAAAACAATGGACTCTTTTAGAATTTTTAGAAAAATCCTGCTTTTAGAGCGGAATCAGGGCAATTTTTACACGAGCGGAAAAATATCCTTTAAACTGTAAAAGACTATAGAATAGCCAAATAAAGGTCTTTTTAGTCCGTTTTCGAGTAATATTCTTCTCTAAATTGATCCATTAAGTCCTTTGCGTCAATAAGATAGACAAAGAAAAAATCTTTGTATAAATGATCTTTAAAGACATAACTTTAATCGATTTCGAAACTAAGTTACAAAAAATGCGTTTTAAAACTCCCTTGATTTTGACTTTCCTAAAATCTTTTAACAATAATTATTTTATTATTTATTAATAATTAAACTTTGGATTTATAATTCGTCATTAAAAAGTCTTATGATTCGCTCAAAACTCTTTTTAATATAGAATACGATTAATGCCTTTCTGAGCTTTCTCTTCAAAAAATTAATATTTCGGTCTTTAAATATTATTAGTCTAAATACCTCATCAATTCAATTTAATTGAAATTCAGAATATTTCTGTCCATCTTATCAACAATAATCCAATTCTCAAATAAAATTACTTAATGAAAAATTAAAAACCCTAACCATCATGATTTTAGATAGTTAGGGTTTTTACTTGCAGAGAGGAAGGGATTCGAACCCTCGATACCCTCACGGGTATACACGCTTTCCAGGCGTGCTCCTTCAACCACTCGGACACCTCTCTATTGGTTGTTTTCCGATCTGCTTCTCCAAATCGGAGTGCAAAGAAAATTATTATTCAAACCGTTTCCAAATCTAATTCTAAAATAAGACGATTTTCTACTAGGTTGTCATTTCACCAGCAATAGGTATCATTAGAAGTTTTTTCACCTCCTCTGCAGAAGAATATTGCCCCAAAAGAAACATTAGTTTTGTTATCGCAGCTTCAGTGGTGATATCAGCCCCACTAATAACCCCTACACTTAGTAGTTCTTTGCTTGTTTCATATCTGCCCTGAATTACTCTACCTCCATTACATTGAGAAACATTTAAAATGATTAACCCTTTTTTTACTGCCCTAGCCAAAGAATTCATAAACCAGGCTTCGTTCGGTGAATTTCCGGATCCATAAGTTTCCAGCACAACTCCCCTCAATCCCGGAATATCAAAACAGGCATCCATAATCTTAGAGGTAATGCCCGGGAATAATTTCAAGATCATTACCCGATTATCCAGTTTTGTATTGTACATCAACTCCTTTTTCTGCTCGTAAGGTCGAATTGCAGTTGTATTGTAATCAATAACAATCCCTGCCTCCGCTAAAGAGGGATAGTTTTCAGATTCAAAAGCATCAAAATGTACCGACTGAACTTTCTTGGCTCTATTCCCACGTAAAAGCATGTGGTTAAAAAACACGCAGACCTCTGGTACTATCGGATTTCCATTGATTTTTGCGGTGGCAATCTCCAATGAAGTCATCAGATTTTCTCTTGCATCTGACCTCATAGCTGAAATCGGCAATTGGGCACCTGTGAAAATAACCGGCTTATTTAACCCTTGAAGCATGTAACTCATCATGGAAGCAGAATAAGCCATGGTATCAGTTCCATGGAGCACAACAAAGCCGTCGTAACTATCATAGTTTTCATGGACGATATAGGCCATATCAGTCCAATGCTTCATGGAGACGTTGGAAGAATCAATAGGTTCAGGAAATGAGATCACCGTAATAGCAATATTCATATTAGAGAGAATAGGAATCTTTTCTAATATCTTCCCAAAATTAAAGGGAACCAATGACCCCGAATCATCATAGGACATCCCTAAGGTTCCTCCTGTATAAATAATTAATACGGAGGAGGTCTTACTGGTACGTAATCCTGTATTTAGTCTTACTATTTTATAATTCATGGCTAAACTCCCTGAACAAATTCAATGCATTTTGTTTTGTTTTCTTGGCAACTTCTTCTTTTGAAATTGTTAGGAAATCACCGATTTTCTCCGCAATGATGGGCAGATATGCCGGTGAATTTCTTTTCCCTCTGTAAGGTACTGGTGCTAGATATGGTGAATCAGTTTCTAAAACCAAATGTTGCAATTTTAAATTAGGAATTACCTGATCTAATCCACCATTTTTAAAAGTAGCAACCCCACCAATACCTAAAAGAAAGCCTAATTCTATAATTTCCTGTGCCTGACTCAAAGTACCGGTAAAACAATGGAATATTCCTTTCAGGCTTCCATCCTGCTCTTCTTTTATAATTTCGATCGTTTCATCCATAGATTCACGACAATGAAGAACAATTGGAAGATTTTTTTCTTTAGCCCAAGAAATCTGAATCTTTAAAGCATCCTTTTGCTGCTCAAAAAAAGACTTGTCCCAATATAAATCCAAGCCTATTTCACCGACAGCTGCAAATGGTCTTTTATTCAACCAATCTTCCATAATGTAAAGCTGCTTTTGAAAGTCCTCCTTCACATCGCATGGGTGTAGTCCCATCATAGGAATACAAAGATCAGGATACTCCTGCTCGCAATCCAGCATGACATCAATGGTTTCTACATCAACATTCGGCATATACACTCGTTCTATTCCTTCTTTTCGGATATCATCGATTACTTTATCTCGATCCGAATCAAACTTTGAAGAGTAAATATGTGCGTGGGTTTCTATTAGATTCATGAGTATTGTCTAGACTTCCAAGTGATTTTGGAAGGCCAAAAATAATAAAGAATAGTAAGGGAGGAGGCAAGGAAGTAATAAAAATCATACAATAACAGCCAAATCCAATACAAATGACTCTTGGATTTTGAAGAAAGTGATTTCAAAAATATAGACTGAAAAACTATTTTAAATAACCATATAAAAAGTCCGACCAGCCAATTCATCCAGATCAAATAAAATACGACAGGAAAAAACAATAAATGAAAACTTAAAGCCAGCTTCCAAAACCATGGTAGGGTTAATACTCCTTTCAGCCATCTTTTTCTTTGTTTCAGAAAAGCCAACCATCCTTTTTCAGCCTTTGTTGTTAACAACATCCCGGGGCTAACCTGTTGTTGAACTTGAAAACCTGCATTATTTATAGAGCGCGAAATTTCTAAATCCTCAGTCAAAGAAAATGTTGTGTTTTCATATCCCCCAGAAAGAAAATAGGCTTCTTTTAAGATAACCATATTGTTTCCCAAACCTGTGGTATGCCCTCCTAAATCGGACACAACCTTAGTAATCCCCAAAATATTCCACCAATCAAGCTTTTGGAAATGACTAAAAAAGCTATCTCCTTTTATTTCTGTAACCCCATTAAGAAGGCCAGTTGAATCAGAGAAGCATCGAATTCCCTCTTTCACCCAATCTTTATTCACGATACAATCCGCATCAGTGAAGAAGAAATAGTCTCCTGATGCTTCCTTGGCCAAAATCGCCAAAGCATTTGCCTTCCCATTTAAAAAATTATTCGCGCTTTTATATTCCTTTATTGCGATGACCTTTCTGTTTTCCCCTTTTTCACACCAACTTTTTAATAGGAAAAGGGTCCTATCCTCACTAGCGTCGTCAGCCAACAGAAACTCTAATTTATCAGTCGGATAATCAATTGAATCAAATGACTTTAATAAATTAGGCAAGTCCTTCTCTTCATTTCTTGAGGAAACTAAAATGGAAACTTTTGGGAGAATTTCAGGAAGTGGTTTCGAATAGTCAATCCAGAAAAATTTAGCCCGAATGATCAGTATGATGTATTGAATCAATAGAATTGCAGCTGCAAAACTGGCTAAATATTGAATTATAGTGTTGCTGTTTTCCAACCTTTATCCCGAATTTCGTCTAAGTAAGTTGGTAAAATTTTTGGTAATACTGAACTTGTTTTTTGTTGGTCATGAAAAAGAACAATCGATCCAGGACCCGTTTTTTCGATTGATTTCTTAAGAATATCCTGAGGTTTGAGACTCAAATCATAATCACCACTTAACATGTTCCACATAACGATTGAATGTGTTTTCAAAACTCCAATTGCTTGAGAAGAGGTCATCAAACCATAAGGAGGCCGAAATAAATAAGTCTTTTTACCAAGAACTTCTTGGATCATTTTATCACATTTAAAAAAATCATTTAGATATTCATTTTTTCCTGTTTTCCAGCCATTAAGATGATGAAACGTGTGATTTGCTACCCCGTGATCTTCAGAATTTACTTCCCTAGCCAAAAGAGGGTACTTTCCCACATTATCCCCGACCATAAAAAAAGTTGCTTTCATATTCCTTTTGGCGAGTTCATTTAGTACATAATCAGTAATGCCTGGCACAGGACCATCATCAAAGGTCAGGTAAACTTGATTTTTATCAGGAGTCTTTGACCAAATTCTTTTAGGAAATAATTTCTGAACTACATATGGTACCGTATGAAAAACCATACTTAGCTAAATCTAAGACTCAACAAGGTCAAATCATCCCGTAGGGGGACATCTTCGGAAAATTCCTGCATTTCTTTAAAAAACTCTCGATGAAAATCATCCGGATCTACGCAGAGATGATTTCCAACAAACTTATCCAAGCGCTCTTCTCCATATTCCTCCTCATTCTTATTAATGGCCTCTGTTAACCCATCTGTATAAAGATGAATGGTGAATTGCTTTAAATTTTCTCTTTCGCCTATTTCTAAAAAAGGTAAATCCTCAAAAGCTCCCAAAATAGTTGTACCGGCCTCAAGAAGCTCTCTTTTCTGTTGTTTATCCCAACATAAAACTGGAGGATTATGACCTGCATTGACGTATTGAAGCTTTTTAGTTTTATAATTAAAATGACCTAGGAAAAAAGTGATAAATCGCTCCCCTTTTGTGTTTTCAAAAAGAGTGAAATTCAATTGATTCACGATCATTTTAAGATTTGCATCGCTCCTAAGCAAAGTCCTCAAGGTCGCTTGGAAATTTGACATAAGAAGCGCTGCTGCAAAACCCTTTCCAGACACATCTGCAATACAGAAAAAGAAATCCTCTTCAGACCTTTGAATCAAATCATAATAATCTCCTCCTACCATGCTATGTGGGAAATAGGTCACTTTTGCTTTGAGTTGATCCGTATTAGGCAATTCAGAAGGAAACAACATTTGTTGCACTTGGCTTGCAATTGCAATCTCCCTGTTAAGAATTTCCTGTTGCAATTGTCTTCTGGCAAATCTTTTATTCTCCAAAGCCACTACTAAAATATTTGCAAGCGCTTGGGTAAAATCCAAATCCAGATGCGTATTAGGTTCTTTCCTTCTTAAGAATAAAATAGCAAGCATTTTATCCTTATGATATACAGGTAAATACGTTTCTAATTCCTGAAAAGAATATCCATCGGACAGTTCCAAGCTCAATTGACCAGAAGATTTTTCTTCCTTAATATCTGCCAAAGGAATCAATTGGGGAACCTTGGATTTTACTCCATGAGAAATCATTTTTTCAAAAGCTCCCTCTTTTGCAACATACAGAACCATTGATTTAATATTCAAATGTACAAGACAGGTGAATTTGAATATATTCCCTAGAACCTCCTCTGACTGATTCTCATTGATCGCCTGAGTGATTTCTAGAAGTGCCTTTAGCTCCAGCTCTTTCCGTTGATATTTAAAAGTTTCCGTATCCAAGTATTATAGTGTATTGTGGGCCATTAGCCCCTTTTTTGTAGCGAGGAAAAACAAATTTTCTCCCTCTTTGAAAATATCCACTTTATTGAAACATTCTTCATCCGGAGACTTCAAACACTTAATCAAACCCTTTTGGTATAAAGAATCTAAAGCCGTCAGTATCTTAGACTCTTCCAGGTCTAATGTTTCTTTCAAATATTGATATGGCTGAACAAAGTACAGTTCATCCATTACATCAAACTCTTCCTCTGTCATGATTTTCTAATAGACTAAATTAATCAGATCTTCTATTTTCCCGTCCTTTCCATACATATTTACCTCTTAGAATTCCCATTCCTATACCAACAACATAGAAAGGATGAATAATAGAAGTTAATAGTGCATCAGATAACCTGAATGGATTCTCCAAACTTCTTAAAATTCTTCGAAAGGCAAGACTTTCTGCAAAGATTTTAAAGCTCCAAATTAGAGAAAAAGCTAAAACCCCGAATTTCCCCACAAAAAGAAGTGAAAAACTTGAAAGCCATATCATTTGAAAAATAAACGGAATTATGGAAAAAGTATTATGAATTAAAGAAGCATGACTATTCCATTTTCCAGCCCATCTTATTTTCTGAGATATCAAGGACTTCCAACTTGATTCTGGCTCTGTAACTACCAAATTTTCCTTAAAAGGTTGGTATAGAACAGCAGTTACCCCAAACCTCTCTATGATTTTTTTTAACAAAAACTCATCATCACCCGAAGGATTCTTTTCATTCCCTTGAAAGCCACCTACTTCTTCAAAAGCAGATTTCCTATATGCAAAATTTGCAGCACTACAGGTAATTGGTTTTTGAATTGCAAATCCAAAATTAGTAACCAAAAGTAAACTTGCCCATTCAATTAATTGAAACCCTCCCAAAAACCCCGGTATCTGTTTTGAAAGAACAGGTCCAGCTACTAATTTAATTTCTGGATCCTCAAAGTCCTTGAGCATTTGATTCACCCAGGCACTTCCCCAAATACAATCTGCATCAGAGGTTAATATTATTTGGCCCTTTGAACTAGCAATAGCATAATCAATCGCGGCTTTTTTCCCGATACCAGGATTTCTAAGAATCTTAATCGATTCAAACCCTTCAAAAGACTTTTGAAGCTTCATGAAGGTTTCATCTTCACTATGGTCGTCAATCAGAATCGTTTCAAAAAATGGGTAAGTAATCCCTTTAATTGCCAATTCTAAATTGGAAATATTCTTTGATTCATTTCTTAAAGAAATCACTAGAGTAGCAGTAATTTCAGTTGCAATTGGCAAAGTAGCCTTATGGCTTAATAGCCAATATTTACTCATTTGCCTAAGCAGAAAGAAATAACAGAGAACATAAATCAGGTAAAAACTTAGCATCTTTTCGGCTAACTTGCAGGGGTGAGCAAAGAAGTGAAAAATACAGTAAAGGAAAAAATCATTTTGGGTATAGATCCCGGCACAACTGTGATGGGATATGGTTTAATCAAAACTCAAGGCAAAAAATATGAAATCATCCAATACGGAGTGATTCATTTGAAAAAATATGAATCCCATGAATTAAAACTCAAAAAGATTTTTGAAAGAATCACGGGAATCATCGAGGAGTTTTTGCCTGATAGCGTAGCTTTGGAAGCTCCTTTTTATGGAGTAAATGTTCAATCTATGTTGAAGCTAGGCAGAGCTCAAGGGGTGGCTATGGCTGCAGCATTGGCTAGAGAAATCCCAATCACAGAGTATTCTCCCAAGAAAGTTAAACAATCTGTCACAGGAAATGGAAACGCCTCAAAAGAGCAGGTAGCTGCTATGCTTCAAACTCTTTTTAAACTCTCAGAACTACCAAAAATGCTAGATGCCACAGATGCTTTGGCAGTTGCGCTTTGTCACCACTTTCATGAAGGCAGATTGCAGACGAGGGGCAGAAATGAAGGCTGGAAATCATTTATTGAAGAAAACCCTAATCGGGTCAAAAAATAATTCCGACTTTTTCAATTACTACTTAAGTATATCAATCCCAAGCGAAACTTTAAATACCCTGTTTTTTACGTCTGTATTTAAGTAATTCAAGCTGGTTAAGCCTAAATCATAACTCGCTTGGACATTAAATCCCAAGGGCAAATTGATACCTACTCCTAACACTGCGCCTATATCATATCCTCTAATCACATCGGTACTGGAGGAGGTGGTACTACCTAATTCGTATTTCCTCGAGGCTAAAACGGAAGCTTGTGGTCCACCAAAAATATTTACTGCTTCGAGCAAATTAAATCGAACCAAAACCGGAACATCAATATAATTTAATCTTTCATTGACTTCGATTCCTGAAATATCCTCAGTCCCCTTATATCCTTTTTTTGAATATTGTAACCCCGGTTCTATATCAATTACACCTAACTGAATTCTATAATAAGCCCCAAGGTGAAACCCTTGCTTATTACTGAAATTAGTATCAGAGAAATTAGAGGAATTCAATCCCGCTCTGGCACCAAACTGAGCATGAGCAGTGCTGATAAATCCAATAAAAAGAATTAAAGAGAAAAGTTTTTTCATGTCAGTCTTGTTTATGGTATGATCCAGATGACTTCGACTCAAATATTAAACCAAGTCGATCAAAGATAAGCCCGATTAATCAAAAGGCGAATTTAAAAAAAATCAAAACCCAGTGAGAGCTTGAATACTTTATTTTTCCTGTTTGGATATAAATCTGCTAAATCATTTTTTGCGACTCCAAAGCTCGCTTGCACATTTAAACCATATGGTAAATGAATCCCAATTCCTCCTACTCCACCAATCTCCGTTTCCGGCAGATTTTCCATGTTAGTATTGACAAGCCCATCCAATTCAAATTCTCGGGACATTAACCAGGACATTTGAGGACCTACAAATAAATTGATTTCAGGAAAAAAATTAAAGCGAATCAATAATGGAGCATCAACATAATTAAATCGTTCGAAAAGGACTTTTCCGGTATTTCTATCATTACCTCGAAACCCTTTTTGGGAAAATTCTATACCTGGTTCTAATGCAAAAAATCCTAACTCCAATCTGTAGTAGGCTCCGCCATGCATGCCCAGTCTTGCATTTACGTTGGAGTTTGTAATATTACTAGAACTTAATCCAGCTCTAATTCCTACCTGTCCTTGTACAAACCCGATAATCCCAATCGTACAAAGCACCATTAAAAAATATTTCATAATTCAAGAATTGGGGATGATAAAAGGATGATTTACCTTTTAAAGACGGAAATTTCAAATGTTTTACAATGAAAAAGCATTCTTCTTGCCTAGATTTTTTAATTTACTCCCTAAAAGTAATAGAAGCTTTTTATAGTAAACTCAAAAATCAATACTTTTTAAGAATATCCCATGGAAAAAATTCTTGGTATTTTCGACAAATTCCCTTTTCTAAGCGACAGCGCTAAGACTGGATTTTTAAGTAACCTCGAGAAAGTGGATTTCAATAAAGGAGATTTATTAGCGAAAGAAGGGGAAGTGAGCCAGTTTCTATACTATTTCTTAGAAGGTTCTGCAAGAAGCTATTACAATAGAAATAATCGAGATATTACCGTTTCCTTCACACTAGATGGAGAATTTGTGACAGCTATGCATTCTTTTATTACCAGGAAACCTTCCTATGAAAACATAGAAACTTTGGAAAAAAGCAAAGCTTATCGTATTTCCCATGATACGCTTGAGAATATGTTTGAAAACTTTCCTGAAACTGAAAGAGCATATAGAATGATTCTTGAAGAATATTATATCGTTCTGGAGGAGAAACAGATATTTTCTAAGTTCAAAACTGCTCAGGAGAGATATCTTGAATTAATGGAGTATAGACCTAAGGTTATTCAAAAAGCATCTGTGGGTCACATTGCTTCTTATTTAGATATGAGCATAGAAACTCTGAGTCGAATTAGAGCTAGAATATGATTTATTGATTTTTGTCAATAGCAATTACTCTTAAGGATAGTAATATTTGTGATTATATATTTATTCTCAGATAAGACTATGAAAACCAGCATCATCTATCTATTTATTTTTTCATTTTTATTTACTTCTGCGTGTAATAGCCGATCAAATGAACAGACCTTCGATTCCTCCAAATTACCTAGAGCTTCTGAAGAAAAAATCGAAAAACTTGTGGAGGATTTTATAATGGTAGAGGATGGCGGAACGATCACCATCGAACCCCTATTTTATGATTTAAAAACTCAATTAATTCTAGATAATAAAAAGAATGTTAAAATTCAGGGCGCAGGAATGGAGGAATCTGTACTTTCTTTTAGAAATTTAAAATCAGGTGGAGAGGGCGTTAAAATTGTTGGTGAAAATATTCTAATTGAAGACTTTAGCATAGAAGATGCTCCTGGCGATGGAATCAAATCGCAGCATACCGATGGAATCACTTTCCGGAAACTGAATGTTACCTGGACGAATGGTGATAAATCCAAAAATGGAACCTATGCTATTTACCCTGTCCAATGCAAAAATGTTGTGATTGACGGATGCATTGCTTCTCATTCAAAGGACGCTGGTATTTATGTAGGCCAATCTGAAAATATCATTGTTAAGAATTCTCTTGCCTTCGGGAATGTAGCAGGAATAGAAATAGAGAATTGTGATAATGCAGAAGTTTATGATAATATGGCCCGAGATAACGCAGGAGGAATTTTAGTTTTTAATCTCCCAGGTCTTCCCAAATCAGATGGTCATGGGACAAAGATTTATAACAATGCGGTTATAGATAATAATCATGAAAATTTCGCAACACCTCTTGGCGATGGTCCAAATGGAAACACAGTTACGATGATTCCTCCTGGTTCAGGAATCATTTTATTAGCTGCAAAAGAGGTGGAGATTTTCAACAATCAAATACTTCGGAATAAAACAACCGGAGTAGCGATTGCAAGCTACCAGATCACTGGATTTCCTGCCGAAGCGCCAAATTGGTCTCCTTACTCCCATGATATTTATGTTCATGACAATAGCTATGAAAGGACATTAAAACTTCCAGATCTCACCCGGGAGTTGGGTCAATTAATTTCTGTTTACAATGCGCACGGGAAAGCTAAAACCCAGGACATTATTTACGATGGAATTTGGGATAAGGAAATCAGTGAAAGTATTGAATCCAACCCAATGAAAATCTGTATTCAGGAAAAGGGAATAGAAAAAATGCATTTTACTAGATTCTATTTAATGGATGGAGAAGATAAAATAGAATCATTCAAAGACTACAAGCACTTTCAAGGTTGTAATGTAAATGTATCTACGGATGTAAGTTCTCTAACTTCTCTTTTGCCACTATGAAAAGAAGACTATTCATATTCCTCCTATTTTTGATCCCTGTTTTTAATTCTTGCAAAGAAAATTCAGAATCAAAACAACTAACCCAATCAACACCTTTAGCAGAAGAGATTGCGGATGGAAAGCTTCCTTATAAAAGGCTTTCTACGTATGCTTTTTTCGAGGGTGAAATCAAAGATCTCCAACCAAATCAATCCATAATTCCATACGAACCTGCCTCTTCTCTTTTTACTGATTATGCTCTCAAAAGTAGATTTATTTCGGTGCCAGAAGGCCAAAAAGTTAGATTAGAAAACGGAGAACTTAACTTTCCAACTGGAACCGTTCTTATTAAGAATTTTTACTATTCCTCAGATTTAAACAAGCCTGAAGTAGATAAACGAATTATTGAAACGAGACTACTAATAAATACTGAAGAGGGTTGGGAAGCATTTCCTTACATCTGGAATGAGGAACAGACTGATGCCTTATTGAAAGTTGTGGGAGGAGAAAAAGAAGTGAAGTTTTTTGATTTAGAAGGGGAAGAACAGGTAATAAATTATCTGATTCCTAATAAAAACCAATGCAAGACCTGCCATAACAAATCAGAGGATCTAGCTCCGATTGGTGTCAAGGTAAAGCACCTAAACAATGAAAAAGAATTTGAATCGGGTAGAAAAAATCAATTAGAATTTTGGCAAGAAAGAGGGATTTTGGAAGGGTTTTCAAGAAAGGACAATTATCCAGCCTTAGTCAATTACCAAGATGAATCACAAGCTTTATCCGAAAGAGCTATGGCCTATTTAGATATCAATTGTTCTCATTGTCATCAGGAAGAGGGTCCTGCAAGTACCTCAGGCTTATTTTTAGAATTTGATCAAAAAGACCCCATGAAACTTGGAGTTATGAAAACACCTGTTGCAGCTGGAAATGGAGCCGGGACTTTTGATTTTGACATTCTTCCGGGAAAAGCAAATAAATCAATTTTAACCTATAGAATGAATTCCACCGAAGTGGGAATCGCGATGCCAGAACTTGGAAGAACCACTGTTCACAAGGAAGGAGTAAAATTAATTAGAGAATGGATTAACGCTATGAATGAATAAAAAAAGACCGTGCAACTAAAATTTGTTACACGGTCTTTTAATATTTTTTTATTTTTTGGATAGGGTAATTAATTACTGATGGCTGAAATTCTAGGAAATGAATCATTTGTGAAATCAAACCAAATCTTCGTAATTACTAACTAATCACTTTTTTATCAACATAATCAGAATTCAAAATTCCCAAAGCGCCCATGTATTTTAGTTCAAAACTCAGGGTATCTCCGACTTTATAATTATTAGGATTCTTTCCAAGATTGATAATGATCATATCTGAGCTTGCACCAAGAATTTCAATGTCTTTGTCTTTTGATATCAAATATTTAGGATCAACATCAAGAAGTCCTATATCTAATATTGCACGATATGAACTTTGTCCATATAACTCAGAATCTATTTCTGCCACATCCCCTTGAGGGTTTGCAGCAAGATTTCCCACTGGCAACATTGGCTTTTCCTGCATTTCAATTATTTCTGCATGAAGCATGAAAACATCACCATTCATTCCTTCAATCAGCTTCTCTTCGAATAAATTCAATCCAAAATAAAGTGTCTCACCAACCCTAAAATGGTTAATACCAAGAGGGAGTTCATGCGTGAAAAGTAGAGGAATGGTTACAGAAGTACCTGCTGAAACCCATGGTATTTTTTTATTGAATTTAAGCTCTATAATCTGCTTGTATAAAGAAAGTTGAATCAATTTATCAGTGGATGGCATCACTCCGTTCAGACAATTCAGGTTTGTACCTAAACCGATAACTTCAATATTTGGTAGTTGGAAAATCTGAGAATAAAATTCAATCAATTTTTCTCCCATTACACCTTCTCGGAGATCCCCCGTCTCCACCATGATAATGATTTTGTGTTTCTTTTTTTGAAGAACAGCTTCCTCGCTTATCCAGTGGATGGTATTTAACTCGCTATTTAGACTCACATCCGCAAACTCCACCATTTTACCGACATTCCGCTTAGAAACCGGTTTGATATAGACCGTCTGAACCTCAGGGTTTATCCTTTTGACCATTGCCAAATTACTGATTCTACTGTCGTGGATTTCCCTGACTCCCAGATTGATAAGTTCCTGTAGGAAAGTCCTGTTTCCACAGAAAATTTTGGAAACCACCCCCCAAGAGATGCTTTTCTCCTCAAAAAGCTTTTTTAGAAAGAGAAAATTATCATTTAATTTGGTTTTATTTAATGTAAGGTAAGCCATTTATTTAGTCAACCTCATTTCGAGGTATTTGTTTGTAAACCCAAGTCTCTCATATAATTTTTTAGCTGGATTGTCAGGTTCTACATGAAGGGCAATAGCTCCATTAGCCATTTTTATTGCCATTTTCATAAGCTTTCCACCAATCCCTTTACCTCTTTGGGACGCATCTACTGCAATGTAAACCAAAATGTTTTCAGGAATATAGCCTGACATTCCAGTCTTGTTCATAACAAGAACTCCCAGTAATTCGCCTTTTTCCCTAGCCATTACTACAAACCCACCTGCTTGCATTCCTTGGTCTAAAGCATAATCCAGACATTTCATAATATCGTCTTTTGGGTCACCATATTTGCCAAGATGCTTGAATAAGAAGTCAGCAATTTCATTTTTCTGAAGGAACGTAGCACTATCTATTGCCGAAAGGCTTTCTATTTTGATCATGTATCTTTTAGCTTAAACTTTTTTTTTGAATATAATTTACTGAAACAAATGCGACTAATGAGACTATTAAGCCAAATAAATTGGCATCAAGTCCAAAAGGAAGTGATATTTCTGCAATTGTTAAACCAGCAGTCATGGAGCCTCCTGCAATCATAGAGGAAACTGCTGCAGTCCCATTAGTTTGATTGAAAAACAATCCACCTATTACTGGAACAAGAAGACCGGAAACCATAAAGGCATAGCTATATAACATCAGGCTTAAAACTTCAGTCATTTGCCAAGCAATTAAAATTGCAACTCCTCCAATCAATAATGTCACAATTTGGCTGACACGCATTTCATGTTTTAAGCTCTTACCTTTCAAAAACCTACCTAATAAGTCAGTAGTTAAGTTTCCGGAAGCTGCCATCAAACAAGAATCAGCCGTGGATAAGACTGCTGAAAAATACGCTGACATCATCAACCCTAAGATCCCAGCAGGTAGAATTTGACTTAACAAAACGGGAAGTCCCATTTCTGGATCCATACCAATACCAAACCCTTCCAAAGCACCTTGCTCCACAGCCACTCGAGAAAGCAATCCTAGTGAAACCCCAAGAAATGCCATAATTGGCCATTCAAACAAACCTGCTATAAACCAAGCTTTTTTTGCGGTCTTCACATCCCTTGCTGCAAAGATCCTCTGATAGAGGGTCATACCTACAAACCAAATTGGTACGATAGTAATTCCCCAATTAGCTAAATCTTGCCAACTTAAGTTAGAAAATGAAAAGAATTCAATAGGGAGAGTATTAGAAATACCTTCCCAACCTCCAACAAAATTATAGGCCATCGGAACTCCGATTAGAATTAGCCCAAGCATCAAGATGATCCACTGGATTGTATCAGTATAGATAACGGCTTTTAATCCACCCATAACGGTATATACTACAGCAATACCACCCATGATCAATAAAGCAATATGTAAATCCAAAGCCTCAAAAGTTCCTGAAGCCAGTTTTGCTCCTGCTAACAATTGGGATGAGGTGAAGCCTAAATATCCTAGAAAACAAATGATAGCGGAAACTCTGGCAGCATTCGAATTGTATAGGTGTCCAATGATCTGAGGAAAGGTGAAGAAACCCGCAAAAGCTGAGTCTGATTTCACTCTAGGTATCAGTAAAACAGCAGCTATCCAAGCTCCTAATAAACCTGTAAAAAGCATCCAGGAACCCGAAATCCCCATGGCGAATCCCAAGCCTCCAAGTCCTATCGAAAATCCTCCACCCACATCGGTGGCTACTACAGATAAGCCTATATGCCAGCTACCTATATTCCTCCCCCCTACATAATAATCCTCCTGACCTGTGTTCTTTTTCATGTAAAAAAATCCCACACCTAGCATTGCCAGCATGTAGGCCAAAAAGATCCCCAGATCTATAAAACTCATACCCTATTTTAATTTGTAATAAATTCATCTTAAATTATAACTTTTCAAAGTTATCCTTTTATGCCCAATTATTCGAATTTCGGACTTTTTAATATTAAACTTTATCTATTAGTATAATTTTTAATTGGAATAGTATAATTATAACATACTATGGAATAAACGGGAAATAAATGAGATTGTATAAATTCTTTCCCTTTCGAATAATGCATTTAGCGAGTGAGCAAAGTACCTTCAGTGCTTCCTATAAAATTTCTTGGATAGTAAAAAGCTAATTGAATTTCATTTAGATACTGAAAAATTAATCTTTGATTGAAAATAGAATGGTAAGTATTTTATTATCTCTACTACAAAACAAAAAAAGCCGACTCATGCCGGCTTTTTATCAAAATAATATTTTTAATTAAAGGTTATCGCTACTTACGACTGCTGAGAAATACTCTCTGTTCATTCTCGCAATATTCGATAAACTTATTTCTTTTGGACATTCTGCTGCACATGCACCTGTGTTGGTACAAGCTCCAAATCCTTCCGCATCCATTTGAGCGATCATTTTCTCGGCTCTATTCTTTCTTTCCACTTGGCCCTGAGGCAACATGGCCAACTGAGAGATCTTGGCTGAGGTAAATAGCATCGCGGATGCATTTTTGCAGGCTGCTACACAAGCGCCACAACCGATACAAGTTGCCGCATCAAAAGCCTCATCTGCAATTACTTTCGGAATTGGGATTTCATTCGCATCAGGAACACCACCTGTATTAACAGAAACATACCCTCCTGCTTGAATAATTCTATCAAAGGAAGATCTATCAACTACCAAATCCTTTACTACTGGAAAAGCTTTTGCTCTCCAAGGTTCAATAGTAATTGTATCTCCATCAGAAAAAGATCTCATGTGAAGCTGACAGGTAGTGGTCTGCTTAGGTCCATGAGGTTTTCCATTAATATATAAAGAACACATGCCGCATATACCTTCACGACAATCATGGTCGAAATGTACCGGATCTTCTCCTTTTTCGGAAAGTTCCTCATTCAATACATCCAACATTTCCAAAAAGGACATATCCTTGGAAATTCCATCCAATGGATAGTTGACAAAACCACCCTTATCAGATGCGTTCTTTTGTCTCCATACTTTCAATGTCAATTTCATATAGCTATGAATTTTTAGTCTAGCGATTATTTGTAAGATCTTTGGGTCAACTTCACATTTTCGAATACAAGAGGCTCTTTGTTTAGCTCTTCCTCTTGGCCCTCTCCTATATATTTCCAAGCGGCAACATAAGCGAAGTTCTCATCATCTCTTAATGCCTCTCCTTCAGGAGTCTGGTATTCTTCCCTGAAGTGTCCTCCACAAGATTCATTTCTATTTAAAGCATCATCAATCATGAGTTCACCTAATTCAATGAAATCTGCAACTCGATGCGCTTTTTCCAAAGACTGATTCAATTCTTCATTTTCACCAAGAACTTTCACGTCTTTCCAGAATTCTTCTTTCAATTTTTTGATTTCTGCTTTTGCTTTGGTCAAACCATCAGCACTTCTGGCCATCCCACACTCATTCCACATGATTTTACCTAAACGCTTGTGGAAGTGATCTACTGTTTTGGTCCCTTTAATGGAAAGTAGCTTTTGGATTTTAGCTTTGACATCCTCTGCTGCCTTGTTGAATTCTGGATGATCAGTATCCACTTTAGTAGCTAGATTCTGTGCTAAATAATCTCCTAAAGTATAAGGAATTACAAAGTAGCCATCAGCCAAGCCCTGCATTAAGGCAGAAGCTCCAAGTCTGTTCGCACCATGGTCAGAGAAATTTGCTTCTCCCAATGCATAAAGACCAGGAACAGTTGTCATCAAATTATAATCCACCCAAAGTCCACCCATTGTATAGTGTACTGCAGGATAAATCATCATTGGTGTTTTGTAAGGGTTCTCGCCAGTAATCTGCTGATACATATCAAACAAATTGCCATATCTAGCTCGAATAGCATCTTCCCCATCCCTGTTTATTGCATCTCTAAAATCAAGAAACACAGCTTCACCCGTTTCATTTACTCCTCTTCCTTCATCACAAACATATTTGGCATTTCTGGAAGCCACATCACGCGGAACAAGGTTACCGAAACTAGGGTATTTTCTTTCCAAGTAGTAATCTCGATCCTCCTCTTTAATATCAGATGCCTTGATCTGACCTTTTCTAAGTTTTTCGGCTATCTCAACTGTTCTAGGTACCCAAACTCGACCGTCATTTCTAAGTGATTCTGACATCAAAGTCAATTTGGATTGATGATCACCAGATACAGGAATACAAGTTGGGTGAATCTGAGTATAACAAGGATTGGCGAAGTAAGCGCCCTTCTTGTGTGCTCTCCAAGCAGCCGTCACATTGGATCCCATTGCGTTGGTAGAAAGGAAAAACACGTTTCCATAACCACCTGTACAAAGTAATACAGCATGGGCAGCGTGAGTCTCGATAGCTCCAGTGATCAGATTTCTTGTCACAATACCTCTAGCTTGGCCATCGATAGTAACCAAATCCATCATTTCAGTCCTAGGGAAAAGTTTAACCTTTCCATTAGCAACCTGACGACTCAAGGCAGAATATGCCCCTAAAAGCAACTGCTGTCCAGTTTGTCCCCTAGCATAAAATGTCCTTGACACCTGAGCTCCACCAAAAGAACGGTTTGCTAATAAACCTCCGTATTCACGTGCAAAAGGAACTCCTTGTGCAACACATTGGTCAATAATATTTACTGAAACTTCAGCTAGCCTGTATACATTGGATTCTCTCGCTCTATAATCTCCACCTTTTATGGTGTCATAGAAAAGCCTAAAAACTGAGTCTCCATCATTTTGATAATTCTTTGCAGCGTTAATTCCTCCTTGCGCAGCAATGGAGTGAGCTCTTCTAGGACTGTCTTGAAAACAAAATGCTTTCACATTATACCCAAGCTCAGCCAATGAAGCAGCTGCAGATGCACCTGCGAGTCCGGTGCCAACTACTATAACTTCGTATTTTCTTTTATTTGCAGGATTTACCAATTTGCTGGTAAATTTATGTTTCGTCCACTTTTCGGCTAAAGGGCCTGCAGGTGTTTTTGAATCTAGTATCATACGGGACTATGGATTAGCTCTGTGTAAAATAGATATACAGCGGCATACTTGCGAAAAGAACAGGTACCACAATGCTGTAGATTTTGCCTAAAGCCTCAATGGCTGGCGTGTATTTTTTATGGTTCAGACCAAGAGTCTGAAAAGCACTAGCAAAGCCATGGGACAGGTGAAAGGAGAGAAATCCCATAGCAATGACATATCCACCTACCATCAATTCATTTTGGAAGGCGAAAGAAACTATAGAAAACAGATCTTTATATTGCTCCCCATCATATGTTTTTATTGGGAGTTCTCCCCAATGCATTTCATACCAAAAGCTTTGCATGTGCACGATGAGGAATAAAAGAACAACCGTCCCTAAAACCCCCATGTTTCTTGATGCAAAACTTGAATTAGTAGAAGGTTTCGAATTAGAATAACCTACTGGTCTAGCAGATTTATTCAAGCTCGAAAGCATGATGGAATAAACAACATGGCCAATTACGGAGATGTATGTCAGATAAGACAACAACTTAACCGCCGGATTGGTGGTCATAAATTTTGCGTAAATGTTAAATGCTTCTCCTCCATCATTTTTGAATAGAAGCAAATTTCCAGAAACGTGGCCCGTCAAAAACAGGATGAGGAAAAGTCCGGTCAACGCCATGATCAATTTCCTGCCTAGTGTGCTACTTAAGGTTTTGGTAACCCAGCTCATACAGATAGTGCGATTAGATTAGAACGAATTCTTATTAATTAGAGCCAAATTTACATTTGGCTGAGGTAGTAAACAATCCAAGTAATAGAGGATTGCTTATTTTAATCAGTTCTAAATAACTAAATTCGTTTTTGCTATTTTAGTATTTACTTTGGTTCTGTAACACTCTGTTAATTTTTATTGTTTGAATTTAACAGGATTTTCTCCTTACTTTCATTTATTTCGTATAGGTAGAAAATCAAAGTTCTATAATTCCAGTGAATCCCTTTTTGAAGAACTGGCGTTTATCCAAAAAGTGATCTGAATAATTTGACCAACATGAAGCTGAAACTTTCCTTAGGATTTTTTTTACTATTCTTTCTCTTAGGCTTGTCTAATGTCTGGGCAACGCACATTCGAGCAGGTGAAATCATCGCAGAAAGAATTTCTGTTCAAACCTTAACCTATAGAATTATTGTAGTAGGTTATACCGATACCCGGTCAAGCGTAGTATTTGGTCCTGGTAATATAAACTTCGGAGATGGAAGGGATGAACAGCTCAATACAGAAAGTGATTTCTCATTAGTTGAGAGTTTAGGTGATCAAATCGAAAAAAACACGTTTGTAATTACTCACACGTATCAGGGTCCAGGAGTTTATAATATCAGATTTCAGGAATTTAACAGAAATGATAGAACACTGAATATGGACAATTCGGTGGATACACCATTTTATGTTGAAACACAAATCACAATTGATCCTTTTATAGGAGTGAATAATTCTCCGGTATTAACTATTCCTCCTGTGGATAACGGAGCGATCAATTCAAGGTATATTCATAATCCTGGAGCATATGATCCTGATGGAGACAGTTTGGCTTATGAGCTAGATGTTCCAAAACAGGCTTTTCAGAGACCAGTTAATAATTATAGAAGCCCAGCTTCTTCTGAATTTAGTTTCAATCAGCAAGATGGAAGCACTCCAGCTTTTTTAACATTAGATCCAATTTTTGGAGATCTGATTTGGGATGCCCCAGGTACAGCTGGCCAATTTAATGTGGCTTTTCGAATCAAAGAATATCGAAAGCTCGATGGTGTCTGGACACAAATCGGATATGTAGTCAGGGATATGCAGATCATTATTGAGAACTCTGATAACCGAAGGCCGGAATTGATTTTACCTCCGGATATCTGCGTGGAAGCAGGAACATTAATCGAGGAGATCATTCAAGGATCTGATCCCGATGGAGACCCAATAAAAATCGAGATTTATGGAGAGCCTATTGAGATTACTACCTCTCCAGCCACCTTCTCTCCAAATGATGGGGACTACCAATCAAGCCCTGGAGTTGTAAACTTTGAGTGGCAGACTGTCTGTAATCATGTAAGAGCACGAGAATATGATGTACGTGTCAGAATCTCTGACCAGCCAGCATCAGGCCCAAGTTTGGTGGATATTCAAACATGGAGAATAAAAGTGATAGGCCCTCCACCTTTATTTGATCAAATCGAGCAACAGCCAGGAAGAACTGCTGAACTTACTTGGGATCCTTACACTTGTTCTAATTCGGCAAGTGAAATGCAGGTTTGGAGAAGAATAAATTCAGACCCATATGAACCTGATAGTTGTGAAACTGGAATTAGAGCAGGTTATGAGTTAGTTGGAATTACCGACATGGAAACTTTCAGCTTTACAGACTTGAATGGCTCAGAGGGTCTAGATCCTGGAAATACTTATTGCTATAGATTGGTAGCTGCTTTCCCTTCTCCAAGATCAGGAGAGAGCGTTGTCTCAGAGGAAATATGTATTACAGTAGACGTGGATGTCCCAATTATTACCAATGTAAGTATAGAAGAAACTGATCCGACTGATGGAGAAATTTTTGTGAAATGGACTCCACCTTATGATATCGATAGAACTATCTATCCCGGTCCTTTCACCTATGAGTTACTGAGGAATACCGGTTTCACAGGAAATCAAGATCAGATTTCTTTGGGAATTACATCCGATACTTTATTTACAGATACTGGTCTCAATACAGAAAACCTAGTCTATAATTACGAGGTTGTCCTTTTAGATAGAGACACGAAAATAGACACATCTTCTAAAGCATCGTCTGTCTGGCTTCAGCCTACTATAATTAATGAGGCAATTGAATTAAACTGGGAATTCCAAGTACCTTGGAATAATTCAATTCAACAGTACAAACATGAAGTATATAGAAACAGAACAGATGCCAATGCTGCCGATGTGGATACTTTCGTCAAAATTGCTGAAGTAGATGTAACTCAAGATGGTTTCGTGTATTTGGATGATGGAAGTTTCAATGGAGTTCCATTGGTCAAGGAAATCGAATATTGTTATTATGTGATTACCAAGGGTTCTTACAATGTGGATGGATTAGAATATCCTCTAGAAAATAAATCCCAGATTGTTTGTGCGAAACCAGATGACAATAGGCTTCCATGTCCTCCTGTTTTAACTTTTGAAGGGCCTCTTTGTGAAGAATATTTAGCAGAACAACCTTGTAATACTTCAACATTCTATCATGATCTAAGTTGGACGCCTGATTTTAGCGGAGAATGTGATGATGAATTAAGTGGTTACAGATTATACTATACTTCAGATGGAGAAGACAGTGAGTTTACACTGATCAAGGAACTTTCTGCAATCGAAATGCAGACTAGAGTAAGTCAACTTACTACCTATAGAGGCTGTTACTACATCACTGCTGTTGATAGATCAGGAAATGAAAGCGAACCAAGTAATATCGTTTGTGTTGAAAATTGTCCTTCATATAATTTACCCAACACATTCACACCAAATGGAGATGGATTAAATGAAACGTTCATGGCATTTGACAACCCATTCTCTGAATGTCCAAGGTTTGTCATTGGGGTTGAAATCTTCATCGTTAACAGATGGGGCGTTGAGGTTTATTCCTACAACAGTCTGGAGTCCAATGAAAATGATATTTTCATTAGATGGGATGGAAGAGACAAAAACGGAAACGAATTACCCGCTGGAACTTATTTCTATTCTGGTTCGGTTACATATGACGTTTTGGATCCAGCCTTACAGAAAGAAAGCCTGAAAGGAACTATACAAATACTTCGATGAGTCAAAAAAAATCAATTGTCTTTTTTGATGGAGTATGTAATCTCTGCAATACATCCATAGACTTTATTATTCGTCATGATACTAATGATAGATTCTTGGTGGGTGCATTGCAGGATGAACTGAGCAAACAAATCCTTTCAGATTTTGATGTGGATCCAAATTACCTAGATTCCTTGGTACTTCTTGAGGATGATCAGGTTTTTTATAGAAGCACAGCTGCGCTAAAAATCGCCAAAAATCTTTCAGGTATCACGCCTATTTTATATCCGTTCATTGTTCTTCCTAAATTTCTAAGAGATCCAGTTTACGATTGGATTGCAAGAAACAGATATAAATGGTTTGGAAAAAAATCCACCTGCAGATTGCCTACTCCAGAAGAAAAATCGAAGTTCCTAACACCGAGTAACTCCCCTTTTCAGACCAGCATCTAATAATTGATTTCTGTTCCGCTTCCGGAAAAGCTTTATATTTGGACCATAACAAAATCCAATTGAATGAAAGCATTTGTGTTTCCGGGCCAAGGAGCCCAGTTTCCAGGTATGGGGAAGGACCTTTATGAGGAAAATCCAAAAGCGAAAGCATTATTTGAGCAGGCTAATGAAATTTTAGGCTTTAGAATCACAGACATCATGTTTGATGGTACTGCTGAAGAGCTAAAGCAGACGAAAGTCACCCAGCCGGCTATTTTTCTACATTCTGTTATTTTAGCAAAGACTACTCCTGATTTTGCTCCCGATATGGTCGCTGGCCATAGTTTGGGGGAATTCTCCGCCTTAGTTTCCAATGGCACCTTGGCTTTTGAGGATGGACTAAAATTAGTTTACCAAAGAGCCCTAGCCATGCAGGAGGCTTGCGAAATAAACCCATCCACGATGGCTGCTATTTTGGGATTGGCTGATGAAAAAGTTGAGGAAATATGTGAAGGAATTAAAGATGAGATCGTAGTTCCAGCCAATTACAACTGCCCTGGACAGCTTGTGATTTCCGGCTCAAATAAAGGGATCGAAATAGCCTGTGAAAAAATGAAAGAGGCTGGAGCAAAACGTGCTCTACCGCTTCCTGTGGGAGGTGCCTTCCATTCTCCTCTTATGGAACCAGCTAGAGAAAAATTACAAAAAGCAATTGAAGCGACAGTATTCAGTACGCCGATTTGTCCTGTATATCAAAATGTAAGTACCACTGCGATTAGTGATGTTTCTGATATAAAGGCGAATCTTATTGCTCAACTTACTGCACCTGTTAAATGGACACAATCTGTTCAGAATATGGTAAAAGATGGAGCAACTCATTTTGTAGAGTGTGGCCCTGGCAAAGTACTTCAAGGCTTAGTTAAAAAAATTCATCCTGAGGCTGAAGTTTCCGGTCTTTAAAATAATAAAACCCGCTTCGGCGGGTTTATTTTTTATATCTAGATACCTCCGATTTGTCTTCACAGTTTTTTAATAATTCTTTGATTGATTGATTAATCGTTGGATGGATAAACTCAGGAAGTATCTCTTCAAGAGGAATTAGAACAAACTTTCTTTGGGAGATTAAAGGATGAGGAATCCTTAAATCAGGAGTATCTAAAACTGAATCATTCCAAAATAATATATCTATGTCCATTGTTCTGTCTCCCCAATGTTCATTTCTTTTTCTCCCTAATTCCATTTCAACTTTTTGAATAAACTTTAAAAATGTGAATGGATCAAAAGAAGTATAGACTTGAATTACCTGATTTAAGAAAAGTCCCTTTGCAATTCCTCCCCAAGCTTCAGTTTCGTAAATCGACGATTCTAACAAAAGCTTATTTTTATCCGTTATACGATTCACGGCAGTTTTTAATAAAACTTCCCTATTACCTCTATTACCCCCTAATACTAAAGTAACCGTTGACTCCATGTCATTCGTTTGAATCTACCTATTATCATTCGCCAAAATAGGTTATTTTCGCATCTTAAATTAATCTAAATATGAAATTCTTAGGTAACGTTCTTGCAGTAATTGTAGGTCTTATAATATTTACCGTATTTAGTATTCTTGTTTCCTTTGGTATTATTGGAATGATAGCAGCAGCAGGAAAAGAAGAAGTAACTGTAAAAGAAAATACCCTTCTCCATTTAAATCTAAACGGCAGAACAATTGTAGAAAGAACAAGTGACGAAGATCTTGATCTTTCGATTTTTGGATCTGCATTCGGGCAGCCTAATACTGCTGGACTTGTCAACCTTAAACAGGCTATCCAAGAAGCTAAAACCAACCAGAGTATAAAAGGTATTTACTTAAACACAGGATTGGTTTTGGCAGGACAAGCCAATCTTCTAGAACTTCGTGAATCCTTTGAAGATTTTAAAACATCAGGAAAGTTCATCTTAGCTTACGATGAAGCCTATACAGAAGGAGGCTATTATTTGGCTTCCGTCGCAGATGAAATATATCTTAACCCTATGGGAGGGATAGATTTTAATGGTTTTTCATCTGAGGTTTTGTTCTTTACCGGGCTTTTTGAAAAAATCGGGATTAAACCTGAAATCTTTCGTGTAGGAGAATTTAAGAGCGCAGTAGAACCATTTATGCTAAAGAAAATGTCGGATGAAAACAGACTTCAAACACAGGCATTTTTGTCAGATATTAATTCGAATGCTCTTAAGGGGATAGCAGAATCCAGAGGAATTAACCTTGATTCTTTAACACGAACTAATACCCAAATGCTTGTTCGTGAACCTGAAGATGCTGTGAAATACAAGTTGATGACAGGATTGGCATATGAAGATGAAATACATGCCAAACTCAGAGAGAAGTTAGGGATAGGTGAGGAAGAGGAAATCCTTACTATAAATGCTACAAAGCTTAATTCTACTGTCAGATCTAAAAACATTACCTCAAAAAATAGAATTGCAGTCATCATTGCAGAAGGAGATATCGTCAGCGGAAGTGCGGAAGGATTTATCAGTTCGGATAAATTTGCGAAGGAAATCCGTAAAGCGAGAAAGGACAAAAATATCAAAGCCATCGTATTGAGAGTCAATTCTCCTGGGGGTTCTGTTCTCGCCTCTGAGGTAATTTGGAGAGAAATGTCCGAAGCCAAAAAAGCTAAACCAGTTTACGTTTCCATGGGTGAAGTTGCAGCTTCGGGGGGATACTATATTTCAACCCCGGCAGACACGATCGTAGCTCAGCCTAACACAATTACCGGATCGATTGGAATATTTGGGTTATGGTTTAATGCTCAGGAATTATTAAATGATAAGATGGGAATTACCACAGACGTTGTAGAAACGGGAGAACTTTCTGACTTTATGAATCCTACCCGTGAAATTACTGATGTCGAGCGAAGGATCATGCAAACAAGTGTAGAAAAGGGGTATGAAACTTTTATTTCTAGAGTTTCTGATGGACGGGGAATGAGTCCAGAAGCTGTGAAAGAAGTAGCATCAGGAAGAGTTTGGACCGGTAATCAGGCAATAGAAAGAGGGTTAGTGGATATCTTGGGAGGTTTAGACGACACCATTGAATTAGCTGCCGAAAGAATTAATGCTGGAGATGATTACAGAGTAGTTTATTATCCACAGAAGAAGCCTTGGTTTGAGCAAATCATGAGTGACTTTGGACAAAATGTAAAACTCGAAATGATTCAGTCAGAGTTGGGTGAGAATTTCGTTTTATACAAGAAAGCTCAAAATCTAAAGGAATATCAAGGCATACAGGTAAGGATGCCAGCTGATTACATTATTAAATAAAAAAAGCAGCCTAATGAGATTCCATTGAAATAATTTTTAAAATGGAAATAATCATTAGGCTGGTATTTTTAATTCTTGTGAAAAATCAATTTTACCGGGCTATTAAAACGCTTCACCTATTCTAAAGTAAATTCCCCAATCATCTTTACCCACAGCGGCGTCAAACCCTATATTAAATTTTACAGTTTTGAACGCCCTATAACGGTAACCAATTCCTGCTCCTGGGTAAACTCCCCAATCAAAATTTTCCGTATCAGAGCCATAAATAGTTGCCATTCCGGCAAAGCCTACCATTCCCATTTTTTCGTTGAAGTTGAACCGATATTCTCCTTGAAAGGCCAACAATCCATCTCCTCTATACTTACCTTCGGAATAACCACGAATATCATTCCCACCAATGCTTACCTGTTGTTCAAAAGCAATATTACCCAAACCAAACTTGCCTGAAAAACGAAGGGCTAAAACATCCGTTTTATCTCTCATGGGGAGGTATTTATTATATTCCGATAAAATTTTATTTGCCCCTGCTTCATTTCCGAACCACTCTGGAAAAGTAATCCAGCGAAGCCTCACCTTTTTCCCAGTCATTGGATAATAAACCTCATCTCGCGTGTCATAGAGACCATTTAATTGTAACCCATTGGTTTCTGTAATTGAATTAGGTCTTACATCATCCTCGTATTTAGTGTTATAGTGAGCATAGGTATATGAAATCCCAACAAATAGTTTTGGGATAATTTTTCGCTGTACCCCAGCATTGACCATAGTCGTTTTAGTACCATAATCATAGAAGCCAGGAGATTCAAAATCATCCATAAAAAATTGTGAGTTTTGTTCTCCGTTCAAAGCGAAAAACTGTACTCTCCAAGAATCTTCTTTCAAATATAATTTGTTGAAAAAAGCGAGAAAATAAGATCCGTTAGTGGTATAAACAGCCGATAGGCCTGAAAGTGATTTCGGAGAAATTAAATCATTTTTATCCATCTTATACATCATCATGGGTATTGCTCCTACCAAAAAATCGAGATTTCTATTGTAGCTTAAATAAGGCATTACTGTAAAATCTACCTTCTTTTCTACCAAAGATGTGTCTGAGGTAAGAGTATTATTCTGTCCAAGAACTTGAAACGCTAAAAAAATCAAAGAAGTAATCAAAAGTAATTTTCTCATAAAAAATCAATTTTTAGTTAAAACCTAATTTAAACAGAATACAAAATTTAACTATCAACTAGTAATCTCTCCCAAGAACTTTATTTCTACGCTTGCAAAAGTATCAACCAAGCTTTTTCTAAATCTCCCGATTCTAATGCTTCCTTTGCAAGAAGATGTAAATGGTCAACCCATGAATCAGGATCATTCTGAAATCTTATTTTCATCTCCTGAATTTCAACACTTTTTGCAAACTCCCTTAATTCCTCCTCACTTGGAAGTTTCTCCACATTTCCCAATCTCCCAAGATTGTTTCCACTTAAAATCGTGCTATTTCTAACGTTTTCAGGCATTTGATCGACTCCAATTCCTTTAGTGCGGAGTGGTTTTGGAATCTGAAATAAAGACTTCCCACTGGCTCTACTATACCAATTACCGCCTAACCGAGCAACTGCATCCATCTTAAAAGGGTCAATTTTTCCTTCTTCATCCAAAACCCCCTCGGAAATATGAGCAAGAAGCACTTCACAAATCACTAAATTCCCCGAACCTCCAACTTCACCTAGAGGTTTGATTTCATTCACTTTACATTCAAAGGCAATGGGAGCTTCTTCTACTCGGGGAGGTTTCACTTCAACGGAAGGTATTGAAGTCAATCCTGCTTTTACAAATTCATTGACTCCTTTATCATATTCTGTACTTGCCAAAGACATTTGCTCAACAAGATTAAATCCTACTACATGAATCACTACTTCCGGAACTTCTTTTACATTTTCCAAGGTATGTTTGGTTGTATTATCCCGAACCCTTCTGGAAGGAGAAAAAATCATAATAGGGGGATTTGTACTAAATAAATTAAAAAAACTAAAAGGACTTAAGTTTACATTTCCCTGCACATCAATTGTACTTACAAATGCTATTGGTCTTGGAGCAACACTTCCCTGCAACAATGCATGAAATTCAGCTGGAGCCAGGTCTTTAGGATAGAAGGTTTTCATTTTCTTAAATTAGAATGCAATTTTAAAACTTAAGTGTTTTTCAAAGAATAAGTTCATCTTTCATGAAATCAGTCCTATTTAACATATTAATTTATGGGATAGATTTTAGTTCGCTGCTATCCAATACGGGTATTTCTTCTTTGACACAAACACACAATTTAGCCACATTTAACATCCGATATGCAAATCAAAATGATGTTGGAAACCTATGGCAAGATCGACTTCCTCATGTGATAGGTCAAATTCAGTTCCACCAAATTGAGCTGTTTGGAATTCAGGAAGGCTTACAAAACCAAGTAAGCCAACTTAGTGAAGGATTAAATTACAAATATATAAGGGTTGGCAGAGATGATGGAACTGAAATAGGAGAATATGCTGCCATCTTATATGATTCCAAAAAGTTTGATCTTTTAGATGGCAGAACTTTTTGGCTATCACCCACACCTGAAGTACCAAGCAAAGGTTGGGATGCTTCCTTAAATAGGATTTGTACTTGGGGCAAATTTGAAGATAAAGAAGAAGTTAAATTCTTTGTATTCAACATTCATTACGATCATATTGGGCAGAAAGCTAGAGAGGAAAGCAGTAAACTCGTAGTCTCTCAGATTGAAAAATTTGATACAGAAAACCTACCCGTAATCTTAATGGGAGACTTTAATGTAAATCCTAATAATCCCGCTTACACGACCATATTCTCAAATACAGGATGGCAAGATGCTCGCTTGGTTTCAAAAACCCCATCCTATGGTTCAGCTGGCACATTCACAGGGTTTGATTGGGAGAAAATACCTGACGGAATAATAGACCATATTTCGTAAAGAGTGATTTACAGGTAATTAGACATGGTATTTTGACCGATAATTATGAAAAAAAAATCCATCTTATCATTTTCCTATCCTGGTAGAAATCAAATTTTAAAAAAAGTAAGGGCTGCTTAATCGATTAAGCAACCCTTACTTTTTTAAGGTTCCAGTGCGGCAACCCCTGGAAGCACTTTTCCCTCCATATGCTCGAGTAAAGCTCCTCCTCCAGTTGACACAAATGAAACAGCATCTCCGTAACCAAATTTATTTACGGCTGCAGCAGAATCACCTCCACCTATCAGGGAATAAGCCCCTCCTTTAGTAGCTTTCACAACTGCATCAGCAACTGCCTTCGTTCCTTTATCAAAAGACTCCATTTCAAAAACTCCCATCGGGCCGTTCCAAAGTATAGTTCTTGATTTCAAAATTACTTCAGCAAACTCTACTCTAGTTTTAGGCCCAATATCTAATCCCATCCATCCGTCGGGAATTTCTCCACTTACTGCTAATCCCTGCTCTGCATCATTTGCAAATGCTTTGGAAATAACGGTATCCACTGGAAGTAATAGATTAACTCCTTTTTCTTTTGCTTTTTCCATCAATTCAAGGACAAAATCCATTTTATCTGGCTCTTGCAAGGAATCTCCAATCGATCCTCCTTTTGCTTTTGCGAAAGTATAGGACATTCCCCCTCCGATAATTAGATTGTCTACTTTATCCAAAAGTCGCTCGATGATCAATATTTTATCAGAAATCTTTGCTCCACCCATAATGGCAGTATAAGGTCTTTCTGGATTACCTAATACTTTATCTGCATTTTTTAATTCAGAGAGCATTAAATAACCACATACTTTATCATAAAAAAACTGAGCGATAATTGAAGTTGAGGCATGAGCCCTGTGTGCCGTACCAAAAGCATCATTCACATAAATATCTCCAAGTCTGGCAAGCTTTTTCGCAAATTCAACATCTCCTTTTTCTTCCTCTTTATGAAACCTAAGGTTTTCAAGTAATAAAACCTGACCTGATTTCAAGGACTCAGAAAGGAGTTCTGCTTCCTGTCCGATGCAGTCTTGAGCAAATTTCACAGGTCTGCCAAGTGCCTTTTCTAAATCTAAGACAATATGCCTCAAAGAAAATCTATCTTCCGGCCCGGATTTGGGCCTTCCTAAGTGAGACATTAAGATAGCAGCCCCTCCGTCATTTAATATTTTTTCGATGGTGGGAATAGCTGCTTGAATTCTTGTATCATCAGTTACATTGTAATCATTATCCAATGGCACATTGAAATCGACGCGAACAAGTGCTTTTTTCCCCTCAAAACTGAGGTTATCAACATTTTTGATTCTAGGATTCATAAGTAGGTAAATAGATTTTAGGTATTCTTCTTGATTAAAAAGAAAGTGAATTTATCAAAGATTCGCTCAAATACCGACTTTCTAGGCATTTGAATTTCAATTGATGGGCAAAAAATAATAATTTCTACTGAGCTGCCGCTCTTTTCAACCGATCATTAATAGCATTTCCCAAGCCTATTGCAGGCATTTTTTCAGCTAAAATAACTTCGATATCCTGTTCATCTAAATACCTCATACTGGCAAAGAGATTTTGGGCTGCTTCTTTCAAATCACCAGACTTACTCAATTGCCTTTGAGTTTTAACATTTACACCTCCGAAAGATTTTGACAAACTCATTACTCCAAATTTCTTTTTGCCCTGCAAGTGATTCAAAATTAGTTCATCCAAATCCCCTAATAAAAAAGGTTTTCTTGGAGCATAATGACTTTCAAGTAAACCTGGAGCTTGCGGATTAGATGAACTATGGTTCTTAATTAGGACGGGTCCTATCACCCTTTCAATGGCATCTACTTCCAGACCTCCCAATCTATAAATAAACACCTCATCTTCTTCCATACCTACTATCGTGCTTTCAAGTCCTACCTGGCATCTTCCCCCATCCAAAATATAGGGGATTTTTTCTCCCAACTGATCCTGAACATGTTTGGCAGAAGTAGGAGATATGTATCCAAAAGGATTGGCACTTGGGGCAGCAAGAGGGAAATCAAGTATCTCCAGAAGGGAATTTGTCAAAGGATGATTTGGAACTCTGACAGCCACCCTTTCCAAGCCTGAAGTGACCAAATCCGGAATGATGGGTTTTCTTGGCAGCAAAAGTGTCAAAGGCCCCGGCCAAAACTTTTCTGCTAGTAATAGCAATGGCTCTGGAAATGATTCAACAAACTCACTAACTCTTTCAAAAGATGAGATATGAATAATCAGAGGATCAAAACTTGGTCTATTCTTAGTTTCAAAAATCGAAGCAACGGAAGCCGCATTGAGCGCATTTCCTGCCAGCCCATAAACTGTTTCTGTTGGTATTGCAACCAATTTTCCTTCTTTAAGAAAACTTTTGGCTTCAAATATGTCTTGACCAATTTTAGCCATTTTATTCACAAAAATCCTCAATCCAAGTTTTAGCATCTGTGTACCCTAGATTCAGAGCCATTTTCAAGTCCGCGCATCCCTCCTCTTTTTCTCCTGTGGCACTCATTCTTGTCACTCCAAGAAGATAATAGGCAGCACCGTTTCTTTTATCCAGATTGACAGTATTTGTTAAGGACTCCATTGCTCCAGCTGGATCATTATTCCCTATTTGGGCTTTTGCGCGATTGAAATAAACCAAAGGCTGGTTAGGATTTACCTGTAAAGCCGCATCGAAATCTAAAAGAGCATCTTCGTACTGCTCCAAGCCCAATAAGGCCAACCCTCGGTTGTAATAAATATCAGTTTGAGATTGGTCCAACCCATTAGCCATGTTGTAATCAGCCAAGGACTCCTTATACTTTCCTAGTTCGAAATTTGAGTTGGCGCGATTGAACCAAGGCTTATACATCGAACTGTCAGATGTAATTGAAGCTGTAAAAACAGGAATTGCTTCCTCGTACTTTCCTTGCTGAAAAAGTGCCACCCCTTTTGCATTCAATGCTGTTGCATTTGAAGGATTTTGTTCCAAAGCGCGATCAAAATAAACAATCGCTTCACTCCAAGCTTGCTGATCCATTTTTTCTATTCCAGCTTGAAATAATTCCTCCTCACTTGGGCTACAACCAGCCATACCAAATGCCATAAGGCAAACAATTAAAAGTCTTTTCACAGGGTTAAATTTTCGGCAAAGATAAGGAATCTCAATTTGGAAAGCTTGTTAGCCCTCCAGTTTACTTCTGTATTCTGCAGGGATTGGGGTAGGCTTCATGGTTTTCATATCCACTGAAACCAAGGTGCAATGACATTTGGAGAACACCACTTCCTTGTTATCTAGGGTTTTACCAATTATATACTGGTCCAAATCAAAAGATGTATTTCCTACTCGGGTGCATTTCACATAAGCTGTTATTTGATCGCTTAAATGAATTGGTTTGAAATAATCAATTCCAACATGCGCGACGACAGAACCCACTTCCATTAAGTTCCATCCACAATAATCCAATAAGTATGCAGCTCTGGAATGTTCGAAATAATTGAAATAAATCCCATTATTCACATGCTGGTAGCCATCGATGTCAGAAAATCGTATTTGAATTGGAATTGAAAAATCATGCTTACCAACAACTTCTGAAACTTTAATCTTTGGCATTAAAGTAATATTTCTGATTTACTGGTTTTTTCAAGCATCCTTAGAATGGAAGGATTGTATCCAATCATATCCACCACTGAATCAAAGGTGATCCAAGCAAGGGAGATGCTTTCATCACTGATCTGTAATGGTTCATTGATATCTGCTTCCAAGATATACCTCACATCGTAATGAAAATGCTCAGGAACATGTGGCCTCTCAGGAATGATGTGTTTATCCAGATCAAAGATGGTAGAATCAACCATAACCAAGGAATTGAGTCCACTTTCTTCTTTGGCTTCTTTCAGAGCTACTTCTAACAGGTTTTCATCTCCGTCAGCATGGCCGCCTAATTGAAGCCATCTTCCTAGCTTTCTATGTAGGGTCAAAAGCGTATGTGTCCGTCTTTTATTTACAATCCAAGCGGAAGCAGTAAAATGACCTTCAATTCTTTCTCTCTTGTAGGCTAAAGGATCCTCCGTCAATTTGATAAAAGAGTCAATAAATGCAGATTCTTCCTCATAAGGAGTCCTGTATTTTTCTAGCTGACTTCGTAAAATCGTTCTATCCATCATAGTTCACTTCAAATAGCAAATCCATTAATTGATCAAAAGGTTTTGGGTCTTTGTAAAGTCTGTCAGAATATACTGTAACCAGAAACTTAATGTAGCTTGGATTATTGTCAATACTAATCTTTTCTAAAGTCACATTCCCATAAAGCTGAGAAATTATTTCTCCCATTATAGGAGCTTGGAGAGGCGGTTTGAAATAAAACTTTTCAGTGAGCTTCACTTGATCGTTTATTTCTTCAAACTTTCGATCCAAACTTACTTGCCTGTATCCCAAAGCTAAAACACGTTGGCTAAATGCCAAGAAAACCTTGGAAAAAGATTTCAAATCTAGAGGTTCGTCATAGCTTACCGCAAAACCATTTGCATAAGGAGATTCGAAAATATGAACGGAAGGACGTTCGTTAATATGAGTTTTCTTGAAATGATAATTTCTATAAATCAAATCAAGAATTTGCTTACCTTCTTCATTTTGCGCCCAAGAAACAGCTTCATCCAACTCCTCTTTCTTAAAAGAATAATTTTCCTTATGATTCATTGGTATCTCTTCAGAAGACTGAAACACCTTTTTATATAAATCATCAAAGAAATTACCCATTATTTGAAATTACATATTTGCCATCTGAAGTTGAGGAAATTCTGCCAGAATCTTCCAATTGTCTTAAGATTGAAAAGACTTTTTTTGAAGCAGGAAGTTTTAATAGTTCCAATAGCTGACTTTCATTTAACTCTCCGAAATTGTTTAAAGTTTCCAAAACCTTTGTTTCCAACCTTTTTTCTTCACTTGCGGGATCAGAAGATTTTTTATTTTCTATACACCAATCACAGATTCCGCATTTTTTATCTGACGGTTCCCCAAAGTATTCCTGGATAAATTGAGTTCGGCAGATTTTATTTTGATGAGCATATGCAACCATACTCTGCGCATGATTTAAAGTCAACTCACGTCTACTTTCTATTCTCTTGAAATTCAATGGAAGTTTTCCTGCATCATATCTAGGTGTCAAAAAAGTTAGTTGAGGTTTATCCTTCCGTTGGTCATAATCCATTACTTCTAGTTCTGCTAGTTTCCTCAGTCTACTGATTACATCGATTTCTCTTATTTCCAGTGTTTTTGCCAGTTTGGCTTCCTGAATAGACAAATATTCTGAAAACAGATTTCCTCCATAGGTTCTGAGTAAAACCTTTACCAATGGATCCAGGCTGACATGAGCAATCTGAACTTCATAAAGTCTTGCCGGATCTACCAGAAAGTGAATTCTAGATGGTGCATAAAAACTTTCATTGAGAGAAATCAGCCCTTCTTCTTCAAGTACTTTTAGCGCATAGAAAGTCTCTAAAACTCCCAATTCGTAATTGGCAGCAAATTCATGATAAACAAAATCAAAACTGCTAAACATATTACTCCCCACAGCAAGTTTGTAGTAATTGGCTAAACATTGGTAGACTCTCCGGATAAAGTCCAGAGGAGGATAAACCAACGCAGCTCTATTCATCACTTGTTCAAAATCCTGCTCATTACTCATCAACACAGCATAGGATTTTTGACCATCACGCCCTGCTCTACCAGCCTCTTGATAATAATTTTCAAGATTTTCAGGCAAATCACTATGTAGAACAACCCTAACGTCAGGTTTATCTATTCCCATTCCAAATGCATTTGTACTGACGATTACCCGTACTTGGTTTTTCATCCAAGAGGATTGGGCAGCGTTTCGTTCTGCCATTGTCAAGCCAGCGTGATAAGAGGAAGCGGGAATACCCATCTTTTGAAGGGACCTTGCTATTTGATGGGTACCTTGCCTATTTCTTACATACCAGATGGCCGAACCTGAAATTCTGGACAAGACTTCTACTCCTTTTTCAAATTTGTTTTCAACCAAGCGAACGCTGAAGCTTAAATTTTCTCTCGCAAAACTTTTTCGAAACTCTTGTGCATTCTTCATCAAGAGTTTATCAATGATATCCTCACAAACTTTTGGAGTTGCTGAAGCAGTCAAGGCAAGAATAGGAACCTTTGGATGATATTTTCTAATCTCACCGATCTCTAGATATTGCGGTCTGAAATCATATCCCCATTGGGAAATACAATGAGCCTCATCAACTGCGATGAGATTTACGGGCATTTGCCTAAATCTCTCTATGAATAAGTCCACTTTTAGACGTTCAGGAGAAACATATAAAAATTTAAAATCTCCATAAATGCAGTTATCTAAGGTTGTATCTATCTCTCGGTAGCTCATCCCTGAAAAAATAGAAGCAGCTTTGACACCTCTACTTTTTAGTGCATCCACCTGATCTTTCATCAAAGCTATCAAAGGGCTAATAACTAAACAAATACCTTCCTTTGCCAAACCGGGAATCTGATAACACAAAGACTTCCCTCCTCCAGTCGGCAAAAGAGCAAGAGAATCTGATCCCGAGAGTATGGATTTAATTATCTCCTCTTGAACAGGTCTAAAATCATCAAACCCAAAGACGGAATGAAGTATTTCTTTTATGTGTTTTTCCAATTACCAATCTGGATTTGACTTTTTCAAAAAGGAAGATATCCCTTTTACAAAATCTCCATGAGAGCGGGCCTTAGCGTTCGCTTCGCATGCCTCAATCAATGTTTTTTCTCTTTTATCTCTGTTTAAGGATCTTAAGAGTGATTTTGTCGCTGCCATAGAGAAACCTGAATTTTGAGAGATCAATTTTTTTGTAAAATCTTTCACAGTTTTATCTAGGAATTCATCATGACAGACTTCGGTAATTAAACCTAACTCGGCTGCCTTCGCTGCTGAAATCAATTCCCCTGAAAGTAATAACTCCTGCGTCTTAGCCATGCCGATTTGTTCGACAAGAAATACGGAAACCATCGCAGGAACAAAACCAATCCTTACCTCAGTGTAACCAAAAAGCGCATTGGGTACCGAAAAAGCAAAATCACAAACTGTTACTAACCCACAGCCTCCTGCTAAGGCATGACCTTGGATTTTGGCAATCACTACTTTGGGTAGGTTATAGATCAAGGTGAAAAGTTCTTTTAAATGATTACTATCTTCTAAGTTTTTTGCGTAGGAAAAACTCTCCATTTCTTGCAAATATGCCAAATCTGCTCCAGCACAAAATGCTTTCCCCTCAGCCTCCAAAACAATTACCTTCACTTCTTCCTTTTGATTCATTTCTACAAAGGCCTGATGTAAGCTAGAAATGAGTATTGGACTCAAGGCATTCCTTTTCTCTGGCCTATTCATTTTGATATAGCCAACTCTATCCTCAATTCTACTAAGTACAATATCTTTCATGGAGCAATCTAATTAGGAAAGCAATCAATTTAACTTCATAAAAAAACAATCCCAAGAAAGGCTTAGAAAAGAATTTGGATTGGATATTCCCCAAACGGAATTACAGAATTTTTAGAATTTTTTACCCACCTCCCATTTTTCCAAAAGCGGATTGATTTTGGAATTTCTTGGTGAAAAACCAATACTTTTTCGGAATTATTAATCTCCATATTTTCCAGGGGGAAATAAAAAGTAGAATCATTTACCGGAATGGAAAAAAGTGTTTCAGGAATTCTAGGCCAATTTTGTTGAATTCGGAAAGGATCGATTTTGAAGGAAATATCCTTTGAGGGAACACCGTTATTCCAGCTTCTGATTTCCCCATAGTAAGCGTGATCAAAAAGAATTCCTTCTTTAGATTGATATACAATCACTTCATGTTGATAAGATTTAAACAAATGCGAAACTCTAACTCCTGACCAAATAAAAGCTAGGGAAAGTACTAGCCAAGCTAGCTTCCTTTTATTACCCTGTTCCCATGCTACCCAAATCAACAACAATGACCAAATAAAAATCATAGTGAAAGGGGAAATTGTAAGTCTGTCCAGATTTGCATTTGGCAAAACCTGAATTTGATTAATCAACTGGTTTTGTATCCAAATCAACTTACTGACCAAGGTTCCCAAATAATCACCAACGTAGGGAATCCAACCGAATATCAGCAAGGGAACTCCAGTTTGCATAATCAAAAATGCCAAGGGAATAATGAAAATATTCCCAAGGAGGAAATAGGTGGGAAATGAGTGAAAATAGAAGATAGTAAGAGGTAAAGTTGCCAATTGTGCTGCTAAACTTACCCCAATTATTTGCCAAAAATATTCCAGAAACTTATTTGGAGGAAGCCAAAAGTTTACGATAATTGGCTGTATCAAAACGATTCCAAAAACCGCCAAATAGGATAATTGAAAGCCGACATCAAAAATCACCTCCGGGTTAACTGTTACCATTAACATGGCTGAGAATGCCAAAATGTTAAAAACAGAAGGTTTTCTTTTGCGCATTTGCCCTAAAGTAATCAGGGAAAACATAGTTGCTGCCCTTACCACTGAAGGTGAAAATCCTGTAAGCATGGCATAAGCCCAAATTATCAGAATAACTAGGGCTAAATATGATTTCCATCCTAATTTTTTTAAGCCAAACGGCTTTACCAAAAACATGAGTAAAGCGTAAATAATCCCTACATGTAATCCAGAAACAGCAAGAATGTGCATGACCCCGGATTGTGAATAAGCTTTTTTTATATCTTCATCTAAATATTGTTTTTGGCCAAGAAGAAGAGCCTGTGCCACCTGATTCGATTCAGGATCCTGGATTTTTTCTCGCAAAATATCACCTATCTTTTTTCTAAGATGTTCCAAAAAATAGATTTGTCCTGAGTTTTTATTCTTTCCCAACAACAGCATTTTATTCCCGACAAACTGCCTATAGGAAATGCCTTTTCTTTTCAGAAATTTTGAATAGTCAAATTCATAAGGATTGAAAGGGGGATCAATTAATTCAGGAATTCCCTGTACCCAAAGGATCATTCCAGGCTCTAATGAAAAGTTCATTTGATGGTAGATCAGTATTTTTCCTTCTGATTTTTCCCAAATCCCATTATTATTGACAGACTTTATTTCAAGTAAATTTTCAAAAGAGTTTGGCTTGGTTTGATCATATATTGTTACCTCTGCTAAATAATCTTCCTTATTCTCCCATACCTCAATTGCATCATTTTTTTGATGATAAGTAGATAAAATAAATCCAAAACAAAAAAGCATGGAATAAGCCAATAGGCCTCTATAAAACCCACTAACCTCTTTTATAAAATTAACAACTATGAGGGCATAGCTGCACCAAAAAAGAAAAAGGAAAATTAAAGGAAGGATGATGGTGACATGAATCATCCCGCCGGCTAAAATGCCCAAAACCAAAAAAGGAAAATACCTCAAAAATGGAAAATCCGAAAACCGCATAACTATAAAAAATTAAAACTTAAGTTACAGTTTTTAAATCAAAAAAAAGAGCTCCATCTAGGAGCTCTTAAGTATTGGTCATAAATATTTAAAATCTATATCCCAGATTAAATCCTGCATTAAATTCAATTCCGGTAAAACGATCCGCAACCTCATCGCTGAAATTTCTGCCCACGCTTGCATAAGGTCCAAATGCAAAATTTTTGGAAAGCTCCCATTTGAAACCAGCACCTGCACCCAAAATAAATGCTGTCATGTCGGTTGTTTCCACTCCCCCATCTTTTGACTCCTCAAAATCACCAAATCTTAATTTTGCTAAAGGGAATAAGAAAAACCTTCCAGATTCATTCTCACCGAAATAAAAATTCATGGAAGCTTGGACAGCATTAGTCTTGTATTTTTTGCCGCTTCCTTCAGACTTAAATCCAAATCTATCATTGATGAAGCCTTTAAATTCAATTGAATGATCTTCACTAAGATACCTTTCATATCCTATTTCCAGAGTTGAGAATAGAATAAGGTTAAGAAAGTTTACTTTAACTTCATTATTGAAATCTCCAGCATAAGCATTTCCTGAGCTACTAGAAATTACATCTTGAGCTAAACTTGAACCAAAAGCTACAAGTATAAATGCAATAGTAAAAATTGATTTTCTCATATCTATTTCGTTTATAGCTATTTATGAACTAGTTCCATTTGATAATGTAATATATTACACTCCTCAAAAATATTTCCAACTTTTATAAAATTAAATTTGTAATACAAGGGTACTGCAGGTAATTGGGCATGTAAATACTTCGTTTTTCCCGCGTTTTCAGGATCTGAATCGATGTCATTTAAGACTGCTCTTACCAAAGAAGTACCTATCCCTTTCCCACGTTCTTCTTTTAATACCGCAAACCTTTCTAATTTAATTCCTTTAGTGGTAACCCTCCAACGGGCAGCTCCGACCGGTTTTTGATCAAGTTTGGCCAGAAAATGATGTGAGGTGTCTTCAAATTCATCTGACTCGTTTTCCGGAGCCACGTTTTGCTCTAAAACAAAAACCTGTTTTCTAACAGAAAAAACTTCTGAAAGTTCTTCCTCAGTTGATACTTTTTCTACTTGCAGCATCGTATTTTCCTTGATCTTTCGCGGCTTGATCTTTTTCGTAAGCTTCGATTATAGATTTAACTAATTTATGTCTAATCACGTCCTTACCACTTAGGTTTACGACACCTATCCCTTTCACATCTTTTAAAATCTTCAAAGCTTCGGATAAGCCAGATTTTTGTCTTATTGGTAAGTCAACCTGGGTTTGATCTCCAGTGATGATTACTTTTGAATTAGGCCCCATCCGAGTTAAAAACATTTTAATCTGCTCGCTCGTCGTATTCTGAGCCTCATCTAATAACACAAATGCGTCATGAAGCGTACGACCGCGCATGTATGCCAGGGGAGCAATTTCTATGACTCTGGTTTCTTGATAAAATTTCAACTTCTCCGGAGGAACCATATCTGAAAGGGCATCGTAAATAGGCCTCAAATAAGGGTCAAGTTTTTCTTGTAAATCACCAGGAAGGAAACCCAAGTTTTCTCCAGCCTCAACAGCCGGCCTGGTTATAATGATCCTTTTTACTTCCCTGTTTTTAAGTGCTCTTACTGCCAAGGCCACTGCAATGTATGTTTTACCTGTTCCCGCAGGCCCAAGGGCAAAAACCAAATCATTTTTCATGGCTGACTCCACTAATTTTCTCTGATTTGGAGATTTAGGCTTTATCACTAAGCCCTTATTTCCAAATACGATAACTTGGTCTCTACTTGCCTCCTCAAAAGGAATCCCTTCAACATCGAGGTAGTCTTTCACATTCTCAGGAGTCAAGTGACCAAAGCGCTCTAAATGCTCCAACAACAAATTGAGTACATCGTTAATTCTAAGAATTTCTGGAGCTCCACCTTTGATTCGGATCTCATTTCCCCTAGAAATAATTTTACTTTGGGGGAAGGCAAGCGCGATTTGCTTGATATTTTCATTGGCAGTACCTAAAAACTCAGCCAATGGCACATTTTCTAAAGTGATTACTTTTTCTACCAATCTGTTTTCTTTGATTAGATTATCCTTTAACGAACAAATAAATTTCTATTTTTGTCCACGACTTCTCTAACAAAAGTACACAATTTTAATTGACATGCTCCTATGGCTTTGGTGACATTCCTCTCAGATTTTGGGGACAAAGATTATTACGTACCTGCAGTAAAAGCCAAAATGCTTGCAGTAAATCCTCAATTGAACATTATAGACATTTCACATTCTATAGATACCTTCGATATTGCTCATGCAGCTTTTGTTTTAAGGTCTACTTTTCGTGAATTCCCCAAAGGAACTGTACATCTTGTGGCAATTAACACCACTGGTTCAATTACACAAGGCTATATCGGAATCAAATTGGAAGAACATATTTTCCTCGGTCCGAATAATGGTATTTTAAGTTTATTAGCAGATCATGATCCTGGGATTATGGTTCAATTTGCAGATATTCATTTACAGGACACTACTTTTCCTGCTAAAGATATATTGGCTCCGATTGCAGCTAAAGTAGCTAGCGGAGCAGCAATTCACGATTTTGGAGGTCCATTAACCAATTTCCGCAAGTTAATGGCAAGGCAGGCAAAAGCTACTAAAGAGCAAATTCTAGGTCATGTGGCACGAGTGGATCGTTATGGAAATTTGATTACAAATATCCGAAAAGATATTTTTGACAAACTCAATCCAGGAAAATTCACCATTGAATTTGGAAGGGAGATCGTTTATAATTTAAATAAAGGATATGATCAAGTAGAGCCAGGAGATTGTTTTGCTTTTTTCAATAGTATGAATTTACTGGAAATAGGAATCAACCATGGTCATGGAGCGGATTTACTTGGCTTGAAATATGACAGTGTGGTTTTTGTAAATTTTAATCTTTAGATAATGCTAGTCCGGATTGTAAGAATGACTTTTCAACCAGAATTTGTAGATGCTTTTTTGGAAAACTTTGAAATCCATAAGAAATCGATCCGGAATTTTCCCGGTTGTTTACATTTAGAGCTTTGGCAAGATGAAAATCAAAAAAATATTTTCACTACGTATAGCCATTGGGAAAGTGAAGAACAGCTAAATCAATATCGTGATTCTGAGCTATTTAAATCCGTATGGACTTTTACTAAAGCGCTTTTTGAAGATAAACCAATCGCCTTTAGCTCCAAAATATTACAAGAAGTGAAAAATTGAGTTTGTAGAAAAAAAATTCTTTACTCATATTTGCATCCCGTTACGAAAGCAACGGACCTGAGATTCTGGTAATCCAGAATTTACCAAAAGCCCAGGTGGCGGAATTGGTAGACGCGTTGGTCTCAAACACCAATGCCTTCGGGCGTGCCGGTTCGACTCCGGCCCTGGGTACAAAAGCCTGCTAAAAAGCAGGCTTTTTCTTTTTATACCCAACTTTTAATCCAAATGAAAAAAAGGCACACATTTCTGCGAGCCTTTCCATAATTTCAGATTTCTAATTTTAGCTTTCTGATTTTTTAATTCCCTCTCAAAATTTCCATTGGAGGCTGATTGATAATTTTTCTTCCATTAAGCCAGCCCAACACAATAGTCAATGCGGTAATTGCCAAATACAAGAAAAGGGCTTCTAGCCAAGCACCTCTAAACGGAATATTGAATAAAAATTCACTCAATAAAAAGGTAGCCAAAAATGATAAAATAATCCCTGATAAGGAGGCCAAACTACCCAGAAAGAAATATTCAAGCGTATTGATCTTACTCACAATTGCTGAACTGGCTCCAAGCGTACGAAGTAAAATACTTTCTCTCATTCTTTGGTATTTACTGATGATCAGCGAACTGATTAATACCAATACTCCAGTAGCAATACTAAAGAAAGCCATGAACTGAATCACGAAGCTGATTTTACCCAGTATTTCCTCTAAAGTTGCCACAATAGTACCCAGATTAATAATTGAAATATTTGGAAACGTTCTTACGATTTCCGCCTGCACATCCGCAGCTTCACGATCGGTTTTTGTTTTTGTAATAAGTACATGGAACTTTGGAGCTTGTTCCAATACTCCATTTGGAAAGAGAACCAGGAAATTAGTAGAAACCTGATTAAACTTCACATCTCTAAAGCTCCCAATATATGTCTTAATCGGTCTTCCCTGAACATTAAATTCAATTTCATCTCCGATTTTCAATCCATTTCCCTCTGCATATCCTTGCGAGAAAGAAACAAAAACGCTGTCACCTCTGGTGCCAACCGGGATCAGTTCTCCTTCTACCAAAGTTTCAGAAGAAATTAAAGTATCTCGATAGGTCACCCGAAACTCCCTATTATAGAGCCCTCTGGAATAATTATCTTCATCAGGCATTTTTTCATTCTCTTGTTTATCAATTCCATTGATTTCATTGAGCTGCATGGTAACAATTGGAACCTCTTGCATGATCGGAAGATCCCTTTCTTCTATTTTGCTTTTCACCGCATCAAGCTGTGCAGTTTGGATATCAAACATCAACATGTTTGGTTGATCTTCCTTATCTGCAAATCTAGCTTCTTGAAGTAATTGATTTTGAAGAAAAAAGAGAGTGCTTATCATAGCAGTTCCTAAACCAATGGTAGCAATGAGGGAAACTGTTTGATTATTAGGCCTGTATAGATTCGCAAGAGATTGTCTGAGCGTATATTCAAAGGAAATCGGCAAAAATCTTCTCACTGCCCACATGATAGTTTGACCAATACCCCATAATATTCCAAAAGCAAAGATCACAAAGCCCGTGAATCCTAATGCCATCATCCATTGATTCAGTAAGTAAAAACTGAATCCGAAAATAAAGGCTAGTATTCCAATTACAACCAACCATCGAAGCGGGTCTTTGAGCATGGTTGAATCAGCAGTCTCGGGTCTTAATGTTGCCATTGGGGATACATTCCTTACTTTCAAAAGAGGTAATAATGCAAAAAGAACTGACACAAATAATCCAGTCACCAATCCAAATCCAACTGATAACCATGAAATTCCAAAACTCACTTCCACTGGCAAAAAGTCTGAGAATACCGCTGGAAGAATAAATTGTAATAATGTACCAAAGAAGGATCCTAGAATTGCTCCAACCATCCCCATGATAATTATCTCTGCCAAATAGATTAAAAGTACATCCCTGGAAGAAACACCCAAGCAGCGAAGAACGGCCACTGAAGCCAATTTCTCCTTTACAAAAACATTAACCGCACTAGCGACTCCTACACATCCTAATAAAAGCGCTATAAAAGCAACCAGACTCAGAAAATTTGATAGGTTTTCAAAAGACCGTCCAGTTGATCGCTTCTGATCTTCTACCGTGTCTGCATCTACTCGATTGATTTCCCATTGATCTTCAAATGGCTTGATTAACTCATCTACATTTGTCTCGTCAACAAATTTATAATACCTGCTATAATTAACTCTACTTCCATATTGAACCAAACCAGTTTCTTCCAAATAATCCATAGGAATATAAACAGCTGGAGCCACAGTGGCAGTTATCCCTGTTTGTCCGGGTACTTGTTGAAGCTCTCCGACTACTGTGAATAAAACCTCTCCAACTTTTATTTCATCTCCAACTTGGGCATTAAACTGAGCCAAAAGTGCTTTTTCCACCAAGGCTTTTTTTCCTCCAGTTCTGAAGTCAGACTCAGCCTCAACTGGTATTGTCTCTAAAATCCCATAAAAAGGAAAAGCTCCCTCCAAGGCTCTGACCTGGGTTAATCTACTTGCCCCTGTTTTCGGATAAGCCACCATTGAGGCGAAATTGACTTCGGAGGCATCTTCAATCGCTATCGTATCTACTGGTTGATCACCAAGTGGCTGATTATTTTCTAAAACCAAATCAGCACCAAGTAATTCTTTCGCTTGATTATCTATATCCTTAGTTAGGTTTTCACCGAAACTACTAATTGCAACCAAAGCAGCAATTCCCACCACAATTGAGGAAACAAAAAGCAAAAGTCTTGAAATGTTTTTGCGGAAATCCCGCAAAGCCATTTTAAAAATCCATCCGTAATCAGGCATTTCCTTCCTCCTGTATTTTTCCTCCTTTAATATGAATTATTCGCTGGGTTTTAGCTGCAAGCTCTAAATCGTGAGTTACCAGGACCAAAGTAGTCCCTTGTTCTTTATTCAAATCAAAAATTAATTCCTCTATCATTTCCCCAGTTTCGGTGTCCAAGTTTCCAGTTGGTTCATCTGCAAAAAGAATTTTGGGTTCATTAGCAAATGCCCGTGCAATAGAAACCCGCTGTTGTTCTCCTCCGGAAAGCTGGGTTGGATAATGCGTAGATCTATCACCAAGTCCTACTTTTTCAAGCAACTCTTGTGCTTTCTGTCTTGCATCTTTTCTTTTCTTTAGCTCGAGCGGAACCATGACATTTTCAAGGGCAGTCAAAGTGGGTAGAAGTTGAAAATTTTGGAAGATAAAGCCTACATGCTGATTTCTAACAAATGCTCTCTGGTCTTCATTAAGCGTCTGTAAATTCTCTCCATTCAAACTAACACTTCCAGTAGTAGCGGAATCTAAACCTGCACACAATCCTAACAGGGTAGTCTTTCCACTTCCAGAAGGGCCCACAATAGAGATTGTTTCTCCTGCATCGATGGAGAAATTCACATGATCTAAAACCGTGAGTTTTCGAGAACCACTTTGGTACGTCTTACTTAAATTACTTATTGCTAGAATACTCATAAAAAAGAATAATGGGGTGAATAATTGAAAGTTCAACGCAATTGGACTCTCTTTGTTAGAAAACGCTTAATTTATAGTTTGAAAAGAAGTGAAAATTTACAAAATCAGTTAAGTTTTCATCATTTGAAGTTTGATATAGAGCTTCGTTCAAGTCAGAAAAATAACAAATCTTATATTAAGCATAGTTATTAAATCTAAAAAAGGAAGAAAAGTATGATTTTGAAACTCTTTGGTCTTGAATTCCTTTATTATCAAAAAGCAATCAAAATGAATCGTATACTATATAGTTTATTATCAATTTTCACACTTACATCGGTTTTCTTTTCCTGCGGACCAGCAGAGATTGAAAATAAAACTGAAGTAGAAAATACCGAGGTTGCGGCTGAAAAAAAGGAAAAACCGATCATATTATTTTTTGGAAACAGCTTAACTGCAGGATATGGAATTGAGCAGGATCTGGCTTTTCCAGGGCTTGTCCAGGATAGACTGGATAGCTTGGGAAAAGAATACAAAGTTATCAATGGCGGACTGAGTGGTGAAACAACAGCTGGTGGCGTTGGTCGCATAGATTGGTTTCTTGAGGAGGAACCAGCAATTTTTATCCTAGAACTTGGAGGCAATGATGGCCTCAGAGGCATCGAATTATCAGAGACCAAGAAGAATCTTGAAATAATAATAGATAAAGTACAATCAAAATACCCAGACACTAAGATTCTTCTTGCAGGAATGCAGATCCCACCAAACATGGGGCAAGAATATACAGAAGAGTTTCAGGCTATTTATCCTGAGGTTGCAAAAACCAAGGATGTAGAATTGATTCCATTTTTATTGTTGAATGTTGGAGGCATAAAAGAGCTAAATTTACCCGATGGAATTCATCCCACAGCAGAGGGCCATAAAATTGTTTTGGAGAACATTTGGGAGCATTTGAAAGATGATGTTTAAGCCTGATTTTAAAATTCTTTAAAATTTGACCGTTTACTGAAAAATATTAGAGCAATACTCCTACATAATTTCATTTTCGAAAAAATTGAAGTAATTTTTAAACTTCATTAAAAAATTTCAAAAATGAGTTTTCAGATAAAATCATCCGGAGAAAGCTATGATGTCATCATTGTCGGATCTGGAGCTGGAGGAGGTATGGCTTCCAAAATCCTTTCGGAGGCTGGCCTGTCTGTTGCAGTAGTAGAGGCAGGCGGAGATTTTGACCCTGCAAAAGACGAAGATCGAACTCAACTTCGTCCACCATGGGAATCCCCAAGAAGAGGAGCCGGCACAAGGATTAGACCCTTTGGAGATTTTGATGCTGCTATTGGAGGATGGGATATTGAAGGAGAACCTTATACAAGAAAAAACGGGACCAGATTTGATTGGTTCAGATCAAGAATGGTGGGTGGAAGGACAAACCATTGGGGTAGAATTTCTCTACGTTTTGGACCGAATGATTTTAAAAGAGCTAGTATCGACGGTTTAGGTGATGACTGGCCGATCGGATACGATGATCTGAAACCTTATTATGACAAAGTAGATAAGCTGATCGGGGTTTTCGGATCCAAAGAAGGCATCTACAATGAGCCGGATGGATTTTTCTTACCTCCGCCAAAACCAAGACTTCACGAACTTTTCCTAAAAAAAGGAGCAGACAAAGCTGGTATGCCAATGATCCCTGGCAGACTTTCTATGCTGACCCGTCCGATCAACAACGAACGAGGTGTTTGTTTCTTCTGTAAGCAATGTAACAGAGCATGTCAGGTATATGCGGATTTCTCAGCAGGAACATGTCTGGTTCACCCAGCCATGAAAAAAGGGAAAGTGGATCTTTACACCCATTCCATGGTTCGGAAAGTAACCACGGATGACAGGGGTAAAGCAAATGGAGTTTCTTTTGTGAGCAAAATAGACATGAAAGAATACAAGCTAAAATCAAGAGTTGTGGTCCTTGGTGCATCTGCCTGTGAGTCCGCTCGAATCATGATGAACTCCAAGTCAAAATCTCACCCTAATGGAATAGGTGGCGATTCTGGAGCATTGGGAAGATACCTACATGACTCCACTGGAGCTGACAGAATGGGGATTCTTCCAGATCTGATCGACAGAGAGCGATACAATGAGGATGGCGTGGGCGGAATGCACATGTACACTCCTTGGTGGCTAGACAATAAAAAACTGGATTTTGCCAGAGGATATCACATCGAATATTGGGGTGGAATGGGCCAACCTTCTTATGGAGCAGGTGGCGGCATGGACACCATGCGTAAATTCATCAAAGATGAGTTTGGCAATCCAAGTCCAAACGGTGGATATGGTGAGGGGTTGAAAAAAGACGTGAGAAAAATCTACGGATCTACTTTGGGTATGTCGGGACGTGGAGAAAGTGTTCCTCGTTATGAAAACTATTGTGAAATCGATCCAAACACAGTCGATAAATACGGAATCCCTGTTTTAAGATTCAACTACAATTGGACAGACCAAGAATTGAAGCAAGCTAAGCACATGCATGATACCTTTGAGGAAATCCTTACAAATGCAGGGGCGATTCTTTTAGGTGAAAAGCCAGGACCGGAATCTCAATATGGGCTTCATGCTCCGGGAAGAATCATTCACGAAGTAGGTACGACCAGAATGGGTAATAGTCCTAAAGGCTCTGTGGTAAATTCTAATTGCCAAGCTCATGATTGTGACAATCTATTTGTGGTGGATGCAGGTCCATTTGTTTCTCAAGCGGATAAAAATCCAACTTGGACTATCCTTGCTTTGAGCTGGAGAACTTCTGATTACATCGTTGATCAATTGAAACAAAAAAACATTTAAGCCATGAACAGAAGAGAAAATCTAAAACTACTCTTTACCGGCTCGGTCGGTACTGGGTTAATGTTAGCGGGTTGCTCGCCAGAAGAGCAGAAATTGCCGGCGACAGCAGCCTTGTCCGGAGGAACAAAAGGATATAGAACAGATGAAGAGCGTAAAAGAGACCAAGAATTGCTTTCTGAGACCTTTTTCACTGACGAAGAACTGAAAAAACTTGATATTCTGGTAGATATCATCATGCCTAAAGATTCTGAATCTCCTTCGGCAACTGAAGTGGGTGTTCCTGAATTCATGGAGTTTATCATGAAAGATATGCCACACTATCAAACTCCAATGCGAGGTGGATTGATGTGGTTGGATTTCGAAGCAGATGAAAAATTTGGAAAACCATTTTTGGAAATTTCCAAAGATCAAGTAATAGAGATTGTGGAATTAGTGGCATGGCCAGATAAGGCCACTCCGGAATATGAAGGCGCTGTAAAATGGTTTAATATGCTAAGAGACCTTACTTGCTCTGGGTATTTCTCCACCGAGGCAGGATGGAACTACATGGGTTACAAAGGAAACACCCCGAATGTTTGGGATGGTGTACCTCAAGAAGTTATGAACAAGCATGGTTTCACACTTCCTGAAAAATATGTACCCATTTATCTAAAACCTGAAGACCGGGGTACCGTTGCCCAATGGGACGATGAAGGAAACTTAATCGGTTAAACTTATTAAAAAAGCCTCTGAAATTCTTCTCAGAGGCTTTTTGCTTTCTAATTTTTTCAACAAAACACTTATTGGTATTTTCCAAAAAACTAAACCACATGAAATCCCTACTTAAAACCTCCCTCTATCTCATATTATTTTCTGCTTTTTCTTGTTCTGAAAAATCAGAATCTACCATAGAACCGACCTCTTATTCTTTAGAAATATTGGACTCATTGGACCTGAATATTCTGGGAGACCCTTTAATTGCTGATGTTAAATCTGACGGATCTAAATTCCTTTTTTATGATTATGCAAGCTCAGATCTCATCATCACGGATGCAGAGGGTGCGATTCAAAGTAAATTTTCAAAGAAAGAAGACACTCCTGATGCCTACGGGTTTTTAATGGAAATCCCGGGTTTCTTCGGGTCAGATCAAATCGTTGTTGTTGGAATGAAAGGCATTTTTCTTTATGACTATGAGGGTAATATGATCAAAAAGATGGATCATCCTGAATCAATAGCAGGGGCAGGTTTTATGGCATTTCCAGGAAAACATACAGAATCCACCGTGATAAATGGAAAAGACTATTTAATCACAAAATCAGTCAGATCAAGAGACAGTTTCAACGGTGAAATGAAATTCTACAATACATACAAAGCATTGGAATTAATCAACCCTGAATCTGAAAATTTTACTGAAATGGTCCCTTTTGAAGAGGGGAGTATGTTTTTAAATGGCACAGGTTATTTTGAAAGTGACTATTCACCCGCATTTGAGACAAAAGATGGGAAACTATATGTTAGCTTGGGAGCAGAGCAAAAACTTCAGGTTTACGAGCTCTCCACTGAAGGAGCATCTCTTGATACTACTATCTCATTTTCCATTCCAGGATTTGAAACATTGGAACCCAAAAATCTATCCGAATTTACCGAGGGTACCATTATAATCAATGGAGGCACCCCTTCAATTCGTAATATTCATATTATTAACAACAAGATTTTATTACACTATTACCCTGGAATAGATCCTCAAAAGATGAAAGAGGCAGAGTTACTTTGGGAACAAGGCAAGCAAGAAGAGGCAGGAGAACTATATGAAAAACTCGAAGCAGAACTTGATCAGGGGCTCCTAATTATAGATCAAAAATCGTTGAAACTTGAAGGAACGATACTACTTCCTAACAAATTTAATACTGCAGGATTCACTTCAGCCAATGGGTTTATCTGGATGGAAAAAGCAGCGAATGAAGAAAAAGAGGAAGATTTTTTAAGAATTTATAAAATGTATATAGTCGAAAAATGAAGGACTACTCTTATTCTTACCTTGATATAATTCTCTATGACGGAAAATTAACATCCCAAAAAAAAACCATTTGAAATAATTTCAAATGGCTTTATCGGGAATTGATATTTTAAAATAATCTAAATCCGACAGAAAGAATCCATTGGTTAATCCTTTGATCTGTGCTGAAACTCCCCACATTACTGGTAAGCTTATTTAGGGAACTTTCATATTTTGCGTCTATGATCATGTTACCGATATCGAGACCTATCCCCGCTTGATAACCTAAAGTAGATTTTTCAAAGTCCACATCTTCAACGTCATCAACTGCATTTTTTAGCTCCGAGTTCATGTTTATACTGGCGATAGGTCCAGCCTGCAATCTCAAAAAATTAAATAATTTAAAACCGAGCATTACGGGAATATCTAGTCTATTAAAGGTGGATTCATAATCTTCATCTTGTCCTGACCCCATGTTATCAAAAGAAAACTTACCTTTTGTCTGTGTATAAAGTACTTCGGGTTGAAGAAAAAATCCGCCAAATCCTACTCTTCCAAAAAGCCCGACGTGATAACCAAACTTGGCATCTCCTGACTCAAAATTTTCTTTAGATAAATCCAAGTTAGTTTGACTAATTCCCACCTTGGGACCGATGCTGAAATCTTGAGAATAACTAACAAAAGCAAAACTCAAAAAAGCGATAGTAAAAAGAATCTTTTTCATAGCGAATAAAATTGGTTTAGAGATCTTATAACGAAGAATATTGAAAAAAATTAGCAATGTTCTTGCCAAGCTATAAATCAATTCATTCTAGTATCGACTTTCAGTTTTGCCAAATTATATAAATCAAAAAAGTCTAAAGGTTTAGAAACCAAAGAATCAAAGGCAATCGGGCTCATTTTTCGATAATATTCAACGTCTCCCGAAGTAAAACCAATTACCGGGATACCACTCGAAACAACATTTTTCTTGAGGTGCACTAAAAATTCAATCCCATCCATTATGGGCATCATAATGTCGGTTAGTATAATGCTAAAACCTTTATCGGTTTCTAAAACTTTTAAAGCCTCTAATCCATTATTCGCAGTCACAACTAAGTGGTTGGACTTTTCAAAAATCCTTTTGAGGATTAATAAATGAATATCATCATCATCTACAACTAAGACGCGCATATGGATTTTCTAAAACAAAAACCAATATACGTATATGAAATTCATTTTTACTAATTGATAATTATTATACATCTAGTATGAAAACAAAAAAAGCAGAGAATCTAATGACACTCTGCTTTAATCTTATTTTCAATACTTTTTAAGCCGCTTGTGGATCGCCGAATATTCCTACCATATTTAGTATTAAAAGAATAATTACGATGGGACAAACCCACTTGATAAAAAACATCCAACCTGATCTAAATACACCTTTAAATCCTGGAGCCCCCAATGCTAATTCATCAGCATAATCAGAGATTTTTTGTCCCCAACCGGTATATAAACTTAGCATTAGACAGATCACGATTACGGCGAAAGTACCAAACACAAAATCCATGATACCAAAAAATCCTTCAAGCTTATTGCCGAAGAAATTTAAATGAAAAGAATGGAAGAAATTTCCAGGAATTTGGGATAAAGCAGATGGTACAGATAAGGCCATCGCCGAAATACCCACAAGCCAAGTAGATTTTTTCCTACTCCACTTTCTATCATCAATTAAGTAAGCTACAGGAACTTCGAGCATGGAGATAGTAGAAGTTAAGGCTGCAACCATCAACAAAATGAAGAACAAGCCACCAATAATATTACCTCCTGGCATGGCATCAAATACTTTGGGTAGCACATCAAAAACCAAAGCAGGACCAGCTGCTGGATCTTTTCCTGGAAGTAATGCAAATAAAGCTGGGAATACCATCAACCCACCCAAAAGTGCTACTGACGTATCCATACCGGCAATCCATCCGGAAGACTGGATTATATTAGCTTTCTTAGGTAAATACGAACCGAATGTGATCATTAAACCCCATCCGACGGACATAGAAAAGAACGCTTGACCCAGTGCCTGAAGAATTACTGCTGCATTTATTTTTGTGAAATCCGGTTTCAAATAATATTCAATCCCCGCTTCAGCGCCTTCTAAAGTGACTGATCTACCTGCTATGAATATGATAATTATAAAAAGAACTGGCATCAAAAACTTTGATGCTTTTTCAATTCCTCCACTTACCCCTCCTAATACAATCAGGATGGTCATCATGATGAAAATAAATGTTAATGGAATGACATACATTGGAGTTTCTACAAAGACCTCAAAATCAATCGGGATATTAATGATTTCGGTAAATATGTATCCAACGGTCCATCCTGCAATTACTGAATAATAGCTAAATACGAAAAAGCAAACCAACACGCAAAGAACGCCTGCCAGTTGCCAGAATTTATTACCTCCTGTTTCACGGATTGCTCCGATAGGGTTTTTGCCTGATCTTCTACCTAGGGCTATTTCATTGAACAAAAGTGGTAAAGCTATGAGAAGTACACATATTATGTATACAAAAACAAAGGCTCCTCCTCCGTTTTCACCTACCAAATATGGGAATCTCCAAATATTACCCAGACCCACCGCCGAACCTGCCGCGGCCATAATGAACCCGAGACTTGATCCCCATTGGCCCCTTTCTTCGGTGTTTGCACTTACTGCCATAGATTTATATTAAATTTGATTGATATTAAAGTTAAATATTGGGTAAGACTCGCAGTTTTACGAGCTGGCTAAGATAATTTGTTTTGATAAAATAGCAATTGCCGTTCGGAAAGTTTTGGGTTCATATCCAAGCTCTTTTCTGGCTTTTTCCAGAATAAATCCGGTTTTTAAAGGTCTTTTTGCTGGCTGAGTAAATGTTTTAGAATCCACTTTTGAAATTAAAGTCTTATCCAATCCAAAATAATCAGCAGTAATGATCGCCATATCATAAGGAGTCAGAAAATCAGAACCTGAAATATTAAAGATTCCCTCAGCTCCTTTTTCGGCAATCAAAATACAACCTTCTGCCAAATCTTCAGCCAATGTGGGCGTACGGTATTGATCATCCACCACCTGAATTTTCTTGCCTTTCTCTAATGATGATTTAACCCAAAGGATAATATTCGATCGACTCATATCATGAGCAATCCCAAAAACCAAAACGGTTCTGACAATAGCCCATTTTGTAGAAGATGCCTTTACAAGATTCTCTGCTTCCAATTTTGTTTCACCGTAATAATTTACCGGAGAACCTTCAGCATTCTCATCTAAAGGACCTTCTTTTCCAGAAAAAATAAAATCGGTAGAAACAAAAATAAAATGTGACTTTATCTCCTCTGCAGCTCTCAATAAATACTCCGTCGCTTTTACATTTGCAATATATGCCGCTTCTTGATTCAGCTCACACTCATCTACATTAGTCATGGCAGCACCATGAATAATAATTTCAGGCTTAAGAACACCAATCACCTCTTTTACCTTCTCCTCATCAGTAATATCAAGGGAAACGTATTCAAAACCCTCTAATGGAAGACGATTGTCTCCTCTACCACAACCTATGATTTCAAAGTTGTCTCGTTGGATTAGTTGAGCCACTAATTTTTGGCCTAATAACCCATTTACTCCGGTAATGAAAACTTTCTTCCTATTTGCTCTCGGGGTAACTGAACCCATATTGTTTCTCTATTTTTTTCTTAGGCATTTTCTCAATAGTTACTGACATAAAAACTGGAGATATTGGTTTATCTCTAAAATCAGTTTGCTCCTCAGCAATCTTATCTACCACATCCATTCCTTGAATGACCTGTCCAAAAACTGTATATTCTCCATCTAAATGTGGAGTTCCTCCTATCGTAGTATAGGCTTCTATTCGCTCTGGGGTTATATCCTTTGTTACTTTGATATTGAGAGACTCTTCAATTTCCTTTCTTTTGGAAATTAAAAGTGTTGTCAAACTATCAAATTTCTCAGCATCATAAAGCCTTATGTATTCATTTTTCAACTCCTCTTGACTTCCCAGTTGAATGTATTTCATGAAGGCAGATTGCAATGAACTCATATTGACCAACAGCTCTTCTTCTGAGTAAACTTTACCTAGTACAATGTAAAATTGAGATCCATTGGATCTTTTTTCTGGATTTATTCCATCAGGCTGTCTAGCTGCGGCTATCATTCCTCTCTTGTGAAAATGTTTTGAATTAATCTCAGCAGGAAGCGTGGGCCAATCTGCCGGAGGTAATTTCTCTTTCGTAAAAACATCTCCACCTTGAGCCATAAAGCCTTTCATAACTCGATGGAATTCCGTTGAATCGAATCTTCCTTTTTCAGCAAGAGCAATAAAATTTGATTTATGTACTGGTGTGTCATCAAAAAATATGGCAATTATTTTTCCATGCTTTGTCTCGATAGTAGCTACATAATCTTTATTACCTGCACAGGCGAAAGAACTCACCAAAAGCAAAGACAAAAGAATTACTTTCAATTTTCTCATTACTTGTTTAACGTTGATTTTATTTGATCCAAAATAGTTTTACCACCCAAAGCAAAAACTTCTGTAGCTAATTTTTCACCAACAAATTCAGGGTTATAAATATCACCCTTTACTTCTAAACTAATTCTTTTCTGGCCATCAAGACTAACAATACCTCCAACCAATGAGACTTGATTCTCTTTAATTTGAGCTAAAGCGAAAACGGGAATGCTACAACCACCCTCCAAAACGCGTAAGTAGGCTCGTTCCGCTCTTAATTTAATTTCCGTTTCCGAATGATTGCAGGCGGTAATAATTTGCACTTTTACCTGTTCATCTAAGTTTGTTGAAGCTTCAATAGCGACTGAACCTTGTCCTACCGCAGGAGTAAATTCCTCTAATTTCAGCTTTTCAACTATCATATCATCATAACCCATCCGATGAACTCCCGCATAGGCAAGCAATAATGCGTCGCATAAACCTTCCTCCATCTTCCTGATACGGGTTTGTAGATTCCCTCTTATCTCTACTGTTTTAATATGGGGATAGAAATGCTTTAAGGTAGCAACCCTACGGGTAGAGGATGTGCCAAGAACCAATTGCTTTGTTTTATCCGAAAGATCAATATCCTTTCTATGAGATGCAATGACATCATTTTCAGTTTCCCTCTCAGTAAAAGCAATGATTTCAAATCCAGCTGGTAAGTTTGACTGCATATCTTTTGCGCTATGAACTGCAATGTCAATTCTACCATCTTCCAGCTGATTCTCCAACTCTTGCGTAAATACTCCCTTGCTTCCTATTTTTGAAATCGACACATCCAGAACCTTATCTCCCTTGGTGTCAATAATGACTATTTCGGTTTTTAAGCCAGACTTTTGAAGCAATTCTTCTACGTAATATGCCTGCCAAAGTGCCAGTTTACTTCCTCTTGTACCTATTTTGATCAATTTACTCATTGATTATTTACTCTACTGGAAATCTTCTTTTTAACTCCTATCTCAATGAATTTGATAATCTCTCCCGCGATATCAAGTCCAGTGGCCTTTTCAATTCCTTCCAGTCCTGGTGAACTATTCACTTCTAGAATTAAAGGACCTCTGGCGGATTGAAGCATGTCTACTCCAGCTACATCTAATCCCAAAGCTCTGGCCGCCCCCAAAGCAGCAGCTTTCTCGGCTCGAGACAACTTAATTACTGTAGCCATACCTCCTCGGTGCAGATTGGATCGAAATTCTCCTTCAGCACCTTGTCTTTTCATAGCTCCTACTACTTTTCCATTAACGACGAAAGCACGAATATCGGCACCTTTGGCTTCTTTTATAAATTCCTGAACAATTATCCTTGCTTTCAGTCCATGAAAGGCTTCAATTACAGATTGCCCAGCCTTTTTAGTTTCTGCTAAAACTACACCTAAGCCTTGGGTTCCCTCCAAAAGTTTGATTATTAATGGAGCTCCGCCTACATGCTCAATAATCTGCTTTTCTCCCCCCTTAGAAAAGTTGGTAAATGCAGTTTTGGGCATTCCAAGACCTTCTTTTGATAATATTTGTAAGCTTCGAAGTTTATCACGGCTTCTAACAATAGCTTGTGAATTAACCACTGAGAAGGACCCCATGAGTTCAAACTGTCTTACCACAGCTGTTCCATAGAAAGTAACAGAAGCCCCTATTCTTGGAATAATTGCATCTACATCAGTGATTTTTTCACCTTTATAAATAATGGAAGGTCCTTTCTGCTCAATTATTATATCACAAATACTGTGATTGATAATCAGCCCCTCGTGGCCAGCTTCAATAATAGCTTGATAGAGTCTTTTAGTAGAATAAAGATTTGGGTTCCTGGAAAGGATTGCAATTTTCATGAGTTTGTTTTTTTCAAAAGAATCAAGAATAAATTTTACTTGACCTTTTGACGATAAATTTTAGCAAGATTATATCCGCTTACATCTACTAGAAATCTATTTTTTAAAATTTTCCTCCCAAGTAAGATCGCATTTCGCATACTAGACCTATCGGATAAGGTAAATTCCGCTGGATATTCTTCCCCTGCTAATTTAAAAGTGACTTCAACCAAATACCGGATTTCTGCCTGACCAAATGAGTTTTTGACACGCTTTTCCCGGAATTTATCGAATATCACTGTTTTCCCAGTGTAGGATTTGTGATCTGGCATCAATACCTGAAAGGACAGTTTTTTTTTGCCGTCTTTTTCTACAACCTGAATATTTTCTGCATGGATACTACTAGTAAACGCTCCTGTATCTACTTTTGCCCAGACAAGATTGAGATCAAATTCTGGAATTGAAACCTTCTCCTTTCTTCCTATTATCTTCTTCTCCATTTTAATTCGTTTTTGCCATGGATAGAAGTACTTTCATAGAGAGGTCTGTAAAAATCATTTTTGCATTTCCATTTCTTTCCAGATGATAATGGGCTTTATTGAAAGAATCATAAAGCTCTAAGACATGGTTTTCATCCAATACTTTTCCACTGATTTTTTCTATGAAAGCCCTGTCTTCACCAGTTGTTCTAAGTAGTTGATCCAATGTAACATTCTTGAGCATGATTTCTCTCAACACATTCAATCCAGTTAAAATCAAAGACTTTTGAGCTTCTTTATCAGCTTTATGAAAATTATCGGCAAGATTAAATAAATCCTTCAGCTTTTTTCCATAGCATAGTAAAAACCATTCTCTGATTTTACTGACTTGCTCATCCACTACATCATTTACCAACCTATAAGCCACTCTAAGGTCTCCATCTGCCAGCATCGAAATTTGCTCAGCTAACTTTGCGTCACATTTTCCTGATTCAACCAAATGTGCCTTGACTTCTTCATCAGAAAAAGCACGAACCATCACTTTCTGCGTTCGAGAGAGAATAGTCGTTAATAACTGATCTGGTTGTGAAGTGATCAGCATAAAAACTGTTTTTGAAGGTGGCTCCTCTATTATTTTTAGGAGAGAATTTGCCGCAGATGGGTGTAGATATTCAACTCCCCATATCAGCATTATTTTATATCCTCCTTCAAAAGACATCAGAGATAAAGATTGAATAATCTTCCTCGCCGCACCTTTGGAAATATTCAACTGCTTTTTTTCAAATCCATTGAAATAAATATAATCATGAATGTTTCCATAGGGTTGTTCCATCACGAATGTTCTCCAATTCGCCAATTCTATATTTTTTTCCTCTTCATCTCCATCCTTATCTTTAGAAATAGAAGGAAAAGCAAAATTCAGGTCTGGTACGATCAGTTTTTCCATTCGCTTACAATAGGAACATTCTCCGCAAGCATCTTTCTCTTTTGGGTTTTGGCAAAAAAGATAAGTCGATAAAGCAAGAGCCATGGTTAAGCTGGCAGATCCTTCTGGACCATGAAAAAGTAATGCATGTGCCAAATGGTTATTTTTGACAGCATTAATCAAATTTTCTTTCGTTTCGGGTAAGCCCGGTATTTCGGCAAAGAGCATGGTTTGTTTAAATCAGGAAGATAACTCCCAAATTCTATAGGTTTTCGTTAATTCAAAAATCCATTTCAAGATTTCTTCATCTTTTTTCGTCCATTCTATTTTTCTCCGTTCCATCACGGCTTTGGCCGTTTCCTCAAATTTATGGAATTGATAAGTTGAATACCCTTTTTCACCGCCCCAAGAGAAAGAAGGAATAAAGTTCCTTGGATATCCACCACCAAAAATATTAGCTCCTACTCCCGCTACTGTACCTGTGTTAAACATGGTATTAATACCACATTTTGCATGATCACCCATCATCAATCCACAAAATTGTAAACCTGTATTTGAGAACCCTCCTTTGGTATAATCCCACAGCTTTACAGGAGCATAATTATTTTTGAGGTTACTGGTATTAGTATCAGCTCCTAAATTGCACCATTCTCCAATGACAGAATTTCCTAAAAACCCTTCATGCCCCTTATTACTTAATCCGAAAATAACCGAATTTGAGATTTCTCCTCCAACTTTGGAAAAAGGCCCTATAGTAGTATCCCCTCTTAACTTAGCACCCATATTTATCGTAGAGCCTTCACAAATAGCAAAAGGGCCACGGATCAAAGCACCTTCTTGGATTTCAGTATTTTTCCCAATATAGATTGGACCATTTTCAGCATTTAAAACTGCTGCTTTGATAATTGCTCCTTCCTCTATAAAGATGTTTTCAGGATGATAGCATTTTGTAAAAGGGTCATTTATCTTCTGAGACTTTCTCCCTTTAGTGATTAAATCAAAATCTGAACGAAGCTGATTCCCATTAAATTGAAAGATATTCCATGTTTTTTGTAGTAAGTCAGGTTCAAATTGCAACTGGATAGCTTCCTTTTCTTTGGAGCCATCTAAGTTCTTTTCCGTTTCCCCAATGTAAGTAGCCAATAAGGTCTTACCATGGTATAAGGACTGACTTTTTGTAAGCTTCTTTATAACATCTATATCTCTCTTGGCTGGAAGCCAGGCTCCATTAATAGCGAGTTGTTCTCCAGATGTTCTTTGAAACTTACCCCTTAGATAATCCTGAGTCAAATAAGAAGCCTTTCGCTCAAGCAGGATCTCCCATTTTTCTGAGATTTTCAAAATCCCGACGCGGATATCTGCCACCGGCCTGGTAAAAGTAAAAGGAAGTAAAGATCCCCTGATGGCCGGATCGTCAAACAATAACAAATTATCCATAAGGCAAAAATAAAAAAGTCTCCCGGAATCCATGCTCCGGAAGACTTTTTAGAATGTGTCGTGGTAGAATTACTTCTTCTGAGCGTATCTTCTGTTGAATTTTTCAACTCGACCAGCTGTATCAAGCATCATTTTCTTACCAGTGTAGAAAGGATGTGACTGAGAGCTCACTTCAATTTTATACACAGGATATTCGTTTCCATCTTCCCAAACAATAGTTTCGTTTGTTTCGATAGTTGACTTGGTCAAAAACTTGAACTCGCTAGAAGTGTCGTAGAAAACCACGTCTCTGTAGTTTGGATGAATATCGGCTTTCATTGTATCGTTAGTTTTATTATACCTTTTTCAAATGAGGCACAAAGTTACCCTTTTTCAGAAATTCCACAAAATCTTTATCAACTATTTCTAAATGAATTGATAAAATCACAGATCTTTAACATTGAAATTCAAAAATACTGCCTTATTTTAAGAATCACACGCTATTTTTAGCTTTATACTAATGCAAAAAACATTCTCTCTCTCACCAGCAATCCTGTCACTTTTGTTTCTTGGGCTGTTTTCATCACCTTTTTTGGCGAGAGCACAAGGATCTTACATGCCATATAACAGAGACTATTACCATTTGATAGATCGGTATGAAATTCTGAGGGGCGAAAATAATCCTGTTTTTCGAAGTGGAACAAAGCCATATCGTAGAGATGATATAGCTGAGTTCTTAGATAGTTTAGCAAATGACCCAGTTATCAGAAATCGTATTGATGAATTTAACTTGGCATATTTAAGTCAGGACAATTGGGAATTCGTAGGTCGTGAAACTCCCGAATCAAAAAAACCTTTCCTTAAAGGTCTCTATAAAAGACCTGGTGATTTTGCACATTATTATAGTGATGAGTTTGATATCCATCTTAACCCTGTCATTTATCTCAATGGTGGATTAGAATTGGATAACGATCAAAATCCTAATCGCCTGACACGTGGAGTGGTATTAAGGGGCTCAATTGATAAAAAGGTTGGCTTTTATACCTATTTTACTTCTTCAGAGGCATACTTCCCAAGTTGGGTTAAAAATTACTCTGAATATAATGGAGCAGTACCCGGAGAAGGGTTTTGGAAAGAATATAATTCAGATGGGTATAGTTATTTTTCTGCACTTGGCCACGTCAGTTTTGATATAACCAAGCATATCCAAGTACAGGTCGGACATGATAGAAACTTCATTGGAGAAGGATATCGCTCTTTCCTTTTATCCGATTTTTCCAATCCTTACATGTTTGTGAAATTCAATACGAGAATCTGGAAATTTCAGTTGACAAACATTTGGACACAAATGACTGCTGATGTGGATTATGATCGCGGCAGGCCTACTGATGGCAGATATCCTCAAAAATGGTTTTCATTCCATAGATTAGGCTTCAACATAGGGAAAAAGATAAATCTTGGCTTTTTTGAATCTGTCATGACAGATAAAGCGGACTTCAATTATTTTAATCCCATTGTTTTTTATCGCTGGGTAGAGCAATCCCTAGGAACACCAGACAAAGTAATGCTTGGTTTGGATGGAAAATGGAATTTTTACCCCGGCATGCAGCTTTATGGTCAATTTGCCTTAGACGAATTTGTCTTTTCTGAGTTCTTTGGACAAGATGGAAAAGGTTCAAAGCGGAATAAATATGGAATCCAGGCAGGTTTTAAATACATGGATTTATTTACGGTTTCCAACTTAGACCTTCAACTTGAATATAATTCTGCAAGACCCTACACCTTTCAGGAAAAAATTGATTACCAATCTTACAGCAACTGGCGAACTCCTCTCACTCATCCAAGAGGGGCAAACTTCAGAGAGTTTATTGGAATACTTAGGTACCAGCCATTAACCAAATTAAATTTGACTTTTCAGAGTATGTATCAGTTTTATGGGGCTGACCCTGATGAAGAAACTAATTGGGGAGGAGATGTTTTGAAAAATAGATTAGAAGGAAGTCCAACTGGGCTATTTGGAAACGAGATAGGACAAGGGATTGAGAACAAAGTAATTCAAACAAACCTCAATGCGAGCTATATGCTTCGACATAATTTTTTTATCGATGCTTCCCATACTCTTAGAAGGAGAACATCCCAAGATTTAGAAAGTCCTGAGGCTACTAATTATTTCCAGCTTGCTTTTCGCTGGAACTTCACAAGACCAGATTACAACTATTAAAGAACGCCACAGGATTTTCCGTAACTTGCGGCTTTATTTTCTGGATTTATATAAATGAAAACATACCTACGGATATTGGCATATGCCAAGCCTTATGGAAGGTTTGTTCCGGTGTACCTTATTTACGCTTTCCTTTCCATCGTTTTTGGATTACTTAACTTCACTCTTTTGAAGCCTCTCTTCGATGTAATCTTTGAGCAAGTGGACCCGGACCAATTGGTTTCTTTTCAAGAAAAGCCTGAGTTCAGCTTTTCAATCAATTATTTTACCCACCTATTTAATTATAATTTTCTTCAGATTGCCGAAGAATATGGGCGATTAGGGACACTTTTTTATGTCTGTATTATTATAGTATTATCCGTTTTCCTTTCAAATCTTTTCACCTATCTCTCAGGTGTGGTTTTGGCAAAAGTCAGAGCTGTGGTTATTAAGAAAATGAGGATGGATATTTTTAATCAAGTCAGCAAACTTCATATTGGCTATTTCTCTGATGAAAGAAAAGGAGATTTAATGTCAAAAATGACAAATGATGTTCAGGAGGTAGAAAATACAATTGTCCAATCCCTTCGGGTCGTTTTTCGCGAGCCTGCCACCATTATTTTATACTTTGGAGTTTTATTTTTCATGTCAGCCAAGCTTACCTTTTTTACTATTCTGATCATTCCTATTACCGGGGCAATAATCGGAGGTATTACTAGAAGGCTGAAAAAGAAAGCTGTAGAAAGCCAACAATCTTTAGGTCGCTTGGTGAATATTCTAGACGAGACCCTTGGTGGAATGCGTGTTATCAAGGCATTCAATGCAGAAAATTTCATGAAAAGAAAATTCGATCATGAGACCGATTACTATTCTGGAGTGAATGTTAATATGGCTAGGAAAAATGAATTAGCCTCTCCAATTTCTCAGTTTCTTGGTGTTACAGTTGTTGCTGGTATCTTAGTTTATGGAGGAAGCTTGGTTTTAAGTGGAGATTCTCAATTGGGAGCCAGTGACTTTATTACCTACATCATCATTTTCACCCAAGTATTAAATCCCGCAAAGGAAATTTCAAGGGCAGTGAGTAGTATTCAACGGGGAATAGCTTCTGCTGAAAGAATCTTTAAAGTTGTGGATACGACATCAAAGATAAAATCCCCGGCAAAACCTGTACATCTTACTTCATTTGAAAGAGAAATCAGCTTTGAAAATGTGAGTTTTGCTTACCAAGAACAGTTAGTCCTCAAAAATATCAATTTCAAATTGGAAAGAGGAAAAACAATTGCTTTGGTAGGACCATCAGGAGGAGGTAAATCAACATTGGCGGATTTGGTGCCGAGGTTTTATGATCCAAGTGAAGGGCAGATTCTTCTGGATGGTGTCAACCTAAAAGACTTCCAAATAGAGGAGTTGAGATCTCTAATGGGGATTGTAACCCAAGAATCTATTTTATTTAATGACTCAGTCTATAATAATATTGCTTTTGGAATTGAAAGTGTAAGTGAGGAACAAGTGATAGAGGCTGCCAAAATAGCCAATGCACATCAGTTCATTTCCCAAATGGAGGAAGGGTACCAAACCTCCATTGGTGAAAGAGGATCTAAGCTTTCTGGAGGCCAAAGGCAAAGAATCAGTATTGCCAGGGCTGTTTTGAAAAATCCGCCTATTTTAATCCTAGATGAAGCTACGTCTGCATTAGACTCAGAATCCGAATTACTGGTTCAAGAGGCATTAACCAAACTTATGTCCAACAGAACAACCTTGGTCATTGCTCATCGTCTCAGTACGATTCAACATGCTGATGAAATACTGGTTATTGAAAAAGGGGAAGTTGTCCAAAGAGGGACCCACCTTGAATTGATGGACAAAGAAGGCCTTTACAAGAAACTTTCGAGTATTCAGTCGGTTTAAGTATATTTGTATAAATATTAGTTGAAATGAGAAAATTCCATCAATTTACCCAAATCGCGCTGCTGATCTTTTTTGCAGCCTACCTAATATTCTTCATGGCTTTCGAGACCTTAGGAGGCATATTTGGTATGGATGAGATTACTTCAGACGGGCTGGTTAAAATTCTTCTTGTAGGCTTTCTTTTGTTTTTACTCTCTTGGATTGTTTCGTATTTAGCTCTAAAAGGCCAAAAAGATTTACTTACAAAAAAAGAGGTTGAAATGAATAAATTAAAAGCCAAACTATACGATTTGGAAAATTCTGATTCCGAGAAGAGCCTTAAAAATAAAGAGAGTAAACCTACTGATACTGAAAACTCAGGAATTAAACCAAGACAAAATTTCACCGAATAAAAGAAAAAATAAAATCGACTAAAAATTAAATTTTATTTGTTTTTAGAAGATTAATTTTCCTAAAACTGTATATTAAGGAGACCAATTTGGTTTCCTTTTTTTTTTCGAACTATGGTAGCAAAGACTTTTGGGTGCGCTGTTTCAGGCGTAGACGCAAATTTGATCACAATAGAAGTAAACGTAGGGCAAGGAACCAGCTTTTATATGGTAGGCTTACCAGATTCAGCTGTAAAAGAATCCCAGCAAAGAGTAGAATCAGCATTGAAGTATTTTGGATACAGAATGCCAAGACAAAAAATCGTAATCAATTTAGCTCCGGCAAACATCCGGAAAGAAGGATCTTCATATGACCTACCAATTGCCATTGGTATCTTACAGTCTTCTGAACAAGTTGAGTTCCCTGAATTGGGTAGTTATCTCATCATGGGTGAATTAGCACTTGATGGCAATCTAAGGGCTATAAAAGGTGTTTTGCCAATTGCTATTGAAGCTCGAAAGCAAGGTTTTAAAGGTTTTATACTACCTAAGGAAAATGCCCAAGAAGCTTCTATAGTAAATAATCTGGATATCATTCCGGTTGAAACCCTAGAAGAAGCTTCTCTATTTTTGCAGGGGGAATTGAACATCAAGCCACTAGTTACTGATACTAGAGATATTTTCTATCATTCCTTAAATGAAAGCGAATTTGATTTTGCGGACGTTCAAGGACAAGAAAATATCAAAAGAGCAATGGAAATTGCTGCTGCCGGTGGCCATAATGTGATTATGATAGGTCCTCCTGGAGCAGGAAAAACGATGCTAGCCAAAAGGCTTCCATCCATTCTCCCACCACTGACTCTTCAAGAAGCACTAGAATCCACAAAAATCCATTCAGTTGCAGGAAAGCTTGGAAAGAACGGGAGTCTACTAGCTCAAAGACCTTTTCGAAGTCCACACCATACCATCTCCGATGTTGCTTTAGTCGGAGGAGGAGGAAACCCTCAACCAGGAGAAATATCACTTGCCCATAATGGTGTCTTATTTTTAGATGAGCTCCCGGAATTCAAACGAACAGTTTTAGAAGTGATGCGTCAACCTTTGGAAGAAAGGAAAGTCACTATTTCCAGAGCTAAAGTTTCTGTAGATTATCCAGCTAATTTTATGTTAATAGCCAGTATGAATCCGTGTCCATGTGGTTATTACAATCATCCTGAAAAAGAATGTGTTTGCGGCCCGGGTATCGTACAGAGATACTTAAACAAAGTCTCAGGACCATTACTTGATAGGATAGATTTACATGTAGAAGTTACTCCTGTAAAATTTGAGGAAATGACCTCTACCCGAAAGAGTGAATCGAGCCAAGCAATCCGAGAACGTGTAATCATCGGCAGAGAAAGACAAAAAGAAAGATTCAAAAACAATCCCGAAGTTTTCTGCAATGCAATGATGCCCTCTCACCAGGTAAAAGAAGTTTGCCAGATTAATGAAGCTGGAAAAGCTTTGTTGAAAACTGCGATGGAAAGACTTGGTTTATCTGCAAGGGCTTATGATCGAATTTTAAAAGTTGCCAGAACTATAGCAGATATTTCTGGGTCTGAAACAATTCGTGTTGAACATTTAGCAGAAGCTATTCAATATAGAAGTTTGGATAGAGAAGGATGGGCTGGATAATTTTACTCTCCCCCACCTAATGTATAGGTAGCACCTTCTTTACAAAGCTCAACAATGAATTGGGGATTTTTAGTCTCCATACTTGTATCGAAAATTTCTTCTAGTTTTTTGTCTGAGTTTAAAGGATCATGGTGGAAAACACACAATTTTCGCACTCCACAAAGCCTTGCAAAATCTATTGCGCCATCTATTGAACTATGCCCCCAACCGACCCGGCTTTGATATTCCTCTTCGGTATATTCTCCATCATGAAATAATAGATCAGCATTTCTTGCTAATTCAAACCCACTTGTCCACTCTGGGTCAAAGGGGAAATTTGCAGAGCCTAATGCAGGTTCATGATCTGGCAAATAAGTAAATACGCATTCCCCATCGTCTATTCTATACCCTAAAGTTGCACCTGGGTGACAGATATAACTAGATTTTATCTTTAACTCTCCTATTTCAAAATCAGAATTATCTATTTCATGAATAATAGGATGATTAGGAAGATCATTCATTCTCACAGGAAATAAGGGGGGAGAAAAATATCTTCTGAGTCTATTTAATAAAGGCTCTACTGTAGAGGAAGGCCCCCAAAGATGAACTGTCACATTAGGATCATACAAGGGTTGAAAAAAACCTAATCCCATTGTATGATCAATATGTAAATGAGTTAGCAAAATATGAATTTCAGTAAAACCCGGTTCAAGATATTTACCAAGCCTTTGAATTCCAGAACCTCCATCCAAAATGATACAAATGTTTTTGTAGCTTACTTGAACGCAAGAGGTATTCCCTCCATAAATATTATTTTCAGGTCCCGGAGAAGGTAAAGATCCCCTACAACCCCATACTTTGATAATCATGAGAAATTAGAGTTCCAGAATAGTGCCATAGCCCCCAAAAACCTATTTGGCCTTCCTTCAAGAGGGATTGAAGTAACTGTAATAAAATGATTTTCTCCTTTTAAGTTTTTTATATAAAAGGAACCATGAGCCGGTTTTTTATTATTCAATGTCTGCACTAAGGGTAGCCCTTCGGGAGGGAGCGGTTTTCCATCTTTGTCCGTAGGAGTAAAAATAGTGGACCATTCTTCAACCGGCATACTTCCTGTCTCGCCGAATCTAACTCCTAAGATTGATTCTGCTGGCTCATTATAAAAAACAAGCGTCCCTTCCGTATCAACCAAAAAAACAGGCGTACTCATACTGTCTGCAAACTGTCTTCCTAAAATCATTTCTATTGGCTGCACCGATATAGTTTTTTAGTTGAAAATTCGAAAAGCAAAAGAATATAGTAATTATTTTATAAAAAATCAGACTCTCTAATAAATAGTCCAAACAGTGACTTTAAAATTGGTTTTTTAAGATGCTTTTTTTAGAAACTCTTAATTATCTATTCTTGATTACCCACAATTGATTTACAAGAACAAATTCGAGTTCTTAAAACAAGTTCTTTATTTTAACGGTTATTCTCAAAATAACTTACAAATGAAAAAATTATTCATCCTATTTTTCCTTATCTCAAGTTCTTCTTTCAGCCAGGATTTAATCCCTACTTCTTCAGGAGAAATAAAAGTAACTCCTATACTACATGGAACAGTAGTGTTAGAGTATCAAGAGAAAACCATTTATGTAGATCCATATGGAGGAGCATCAGTATTTGATGGGCAAAAGAAACCTGATATGATATTGATTACTGATATTCATGGCGACCATCACAACCAAGAAACTCTTGATGGATTGGACTTGAGCAATGCTATCATAATAGCTCCCAAGGCAGTTGCTGAAAAACTTCCTGAAGGATCAGGAAAATCTATTCAAATAATGAATAACGGACAAATAGAGATGATTTCCGGGATTACTATTTCGGCAATTCCTATGTATAATTTGCCTGAAACAGAAGATAGTAGACATCCAAAAGGACGGGGTAACGGATACATCTTAGAACTTGGAGGAAAGAAAGTATACCTTTCTGGAGACACAGAAGATATCCCTGAGATGCGTTCTTTGAAAGATATTGATGTAGCCTTCGTATGTATGAACTTGCCATATACTATGGATGTGGATCAAGCAGCCGATGCAGTAACGGCATTCAAACCGGAAATTGTATATCCCTATCATTTCAGAGGTACAGACGGGCTTGCTGATGTAGAAAAATTTAAATCAACAGTTAACACTAAAGCTCCCGAGGTAGATGTAAGACTAAGAAATTGGTATCCTCAGAATTAAAAACTCGAAAATATCAAAGGCGGTAAAACTGCCTTTGATATTTTATTTACTTTTTTGAATGAGCCTTTTTCGATAATTAGATTTAATTAACTTATTAATACAAAATGAAACTAAAACAATTCATAAAATGAATTTCATATTAAAAAAAAAGTATTTAATTTAGATTTAAATCGAATGAATGAAAGTTGATTGAATCACCACCTTAAGTTCCCTTAAGAAGATTAGGCTGCCAATTGGTAGCCTTTTTTATTTCAGAGCCTCATCCAAATCTTCCAATAAATCATCCAAATGTTCTAAACCAACGGATAGTCTGATCAAATTTTGTGGAGTCAAGGTATCCGGTCCTTCAGAAGCAGCTCTTCTTTCTATCAAACTTTCAACTCCGCCTAAGCTCGTAGCGTTTGTGTAATATTTTAATTTTGAAATCAATTTATCTGCTGCTTCTGCACCACCCTTTACCTGAAAAGAAAGAATCCCACCAAACCCAGTCATTTGGTTGGCGGCAACTTCATGCCCAGGATGCTCCTTTAAGCCAGGATAAAAAACTCTTTCAATTTTAGAATTTTGAGATAAATAGTTTGCCAAAACCATGGCATGTTCTACATGTCCCTTCATTCGATAGGGAAGTGTTTTTATGCTTCTACACAAATAATAACAATCCATAGGAGAAGGAACTGCTCCTCCAGTAGTTTGTACATTCTTGATCCTTTCCCAAAAAGCATTCTTCTCTTTTGTGATCAGTGCTCCTCCAAGTATATCAGAATGCCCCCCAAAGTATTTGGTACTTGAATGCATTACAAGATCGGCTCCTAATTCGATAGGATTTTGAAAAACAGGGGTCGCAAATGTATTATCACAAGCCAAAATTACATTATTAGCCTTCGCAAGGGAAGAAATTGCTTTTATATCAGTGATTTTTAAAAGTGGATTTGAAGGTGTTTCTATCCAAATTAATTTAGTGTTATTCCTGAAAGCCATGGCAACCTTGTCCAAATCGGTCATATCTACAAAAGTTGCCTCTATAACCCCTTCGAAAAGTGTAAGTATCCCCTTCTTCAATCCATGGTACATGTCATCGGGAGCTATAATATGTGAACCGGGTTCTAAAGCCTGAAAAACAGAAACTCCAGCGGCATTGCCAGAACTGAAAGCAGCCGCTTCAGCTCCCTTTTCCAAACTAGCTAATAGCTTCTCCAAGGAATGTCTATTTGGATTATTGGCTCTAGAATAGATCATGGAACCCTCTTGGTGAATAAAAGTTGTACTTAATGTTATAGGTTGTATCACTGGTTTTTCTGAATCAGTGATAATATTGCCTCCGTGAATGGCTACAGTCTCAAGTCTCATTTGGTTTGCTTTTCTATTTTCAAAAATCTGAAACTGAATTTAACATTATAATATCCAGAATAGAAGTTAGTCCGATTCAATTTGTTTGTAATAAGAAAAACTGACGCTATTCTAAATCAAAAAACATCTACTTCCTTGGTATTATTTCTCAAGTCAAAATGTTAAGAAATCTATAAAAACAACTCTGTATACTTTTAAAGACTTACTTTTTGGACAAATCATAAAATAAGAATTCAGGAAAATGATTCCCGGAAAAGTTTTTCTCTAACTCATTCCAACCTTTTTATCTGCTTTTTCCTCTTTTAAATAGACGGCAAAAATATGAGTATTCAAAAGTTAGATTCAGACCTTATCCAAAAAGTACTTAAACAAGATAGGTCAGCACAATTCCAGCTTTTCGAATTGACTAAAAGAATGCTATACTCCGTTTGTTACCGAATTCTGGTAGATGAAGATGAAGCAAATGACGTTTTGCAAGATGCTTACGTTGAAATCTTCCAAAGCCTTAAAAATCTGAACCATCCCGAAGCACTGATCTCATGGATGAAAACCATTACGATTCGTAAAGCCATCAGGCAGAGTAAGAAGCGAATACGATTTGAAACAATTGAGAACATTGAAAATGAAACAACAGAAGATTTTGATTCATGGTTTGATGCAGATGTACTCGACCAAGCCATACAAAGTCTTCCTGATGGTGCAAGAGCAGTCTTTCTATTGATTTCTGTAGAAGGCTATTCTCACAAAGAATCTGCAAAGCTTTTGAGTATTTCTGAGAGCACCTCAAAGTCTCAGCTTCATTATGCTAAGTCCTTGTTAAAAGCCCGAATTACTAAACTCCTTCAAGCATGAAAGAATTAAACCCTAAATCAGACTTATGGAGCAAAATAGAAAGCCGAAGGGATTTTGAAAATCAACTCGATGGGTTGGTAAAAAAGCTCCCAACAAAAGAACCTAAAACAAACCTATGGGATCAAATAGATCTTAAGCTTGATCAGGAAAAAAGGGTTTTTCCAATTTGGACATATGTATCAATTGCGGTTTCAATAGTTCTAATTATGGCATTTGGAGTAACCCTTTACAATGTGAATAAAGCTCCAATAAAAACTGAAACAAATTTGATATCTGTTAATTCAATACCTAAAAAAAACATATCCAATGAACCTGAGGAAGAATTAGCCACAACTAGTACTAATGAAGAATTAAAAAAGATTGAGGAGACAACAAATGAATTTTCGAAAGAAGTAAATAAAGGAAGCAAGCGAATTCTTTTGGAGCCCATCACAGTTCCAAATAAGCCTTTCCTTCTTCCAAAACAAGAATTAAAGTTAATCTCCGAATCAAATATTATTTTAAATAACCCGAAAGGAAAGGCTGTAACAATGCATAAAGTAAGTATTTCCTGGGGGTTAAATGAAAAGAAAAAAATCAGAACTCAATTCGGGTCGACCTATCCTGATCCCAGTCTTACCCAGCAGCTCGGCCGAGCCAGTAAGAATCAAAACTCTATAAAAATCAAGTTCAACAAGGAGTAGAGAACACTCCAGTAAATAAAATTAAAAATGAAAAGAATCATATTAGTTTCTTGCCTGACACTCCTATGTGCTTTCCAAATCCAAGCTCAAGAGGTAGAAAATCTGCTTGGAAAAAGCAATCAAGAATGGCTTGATCGCGATTGGCCATTGACAGACACGTTGGTATTTGAACTTCCAAACGAAAGCTCCTTAATACTCTACTTCAATAACAGCGAATTTTCAACAAGTGAGCTGGAAGAGGAATTCCGTCCATTACTTCAAAAAGCTACAGACTTTCCTGAATTTAAAAATATTTCTTATCGCCTGAACAAGAACTTTGCACCTACTAGTCTTAAGAATGTAAAATATCAAATAGAGAAAAAATACGTCCCATATGTAGATAGTTTGGAGATGACCTTTCCTGTTGGATTGGACTTTACAGGTGGGGATTTCACGCCAGTTGTAGGTTTTAGAGCTCATCTAAATTGGAGAAATTTTTCAGTGGGCGGTTCGATAACCAATACTATCTATTTTCCAGAAAGGATTGAAAACAATATCAAAGTAAACAGTAGCTGGTTTGCAAACGCAGAATTTGCCTGGGAATTTGGAAACCTAGAAGGCCCCAGAAGAAACACATTTGGTATTGGATATTTAATCAATGAGAATAAAAGTCAACTATTTTCAGGAACAACGCTTCAGGCCTTTTATAATAGAAAACTGAATAAAAATATTTCGATCCAGGTTGGTGTCATAGGAACAGAAAACTTAAAGACATTTTACCCAACCATAGGAGTCCGGTTTTGGTAAGAACTAAAAAAGCCAGCGTTTGCTGGCTTTTTCTTCATTATTCAATGCAACATTTATCTGATTCTATCCACGGATCTTACCAGAGCTTCATCTTTCCGAATAAATCTATTTGCTAACATATTAAATACCATAGCAACCAGAATCGCCCAAAAACCAATTTTATACTGTCCATTATCAGACAAGCCAAGCTCCGAGTTAATACCGTTTGTGGTTAAAAACACAGTAGCTACGAGGCCAACCATAAATAATGAATTTATCATGTTCAACATCATTTGTCTCCCCCTGTTTCTAAATTGAAAAATGGAGATTATGGCTAAAAACCCAATAAATGATGCTAATGCCGCTATGTACCACTTTGAATCTGATTGAATTACTTCACCAGCACTGTTATATTTTTCCAAGAAAAGAGCTGTAAGTGAAAAACTTTCACCAGCTTCTGCCCCAACCTGCTGCCAAAGTTCCAAACTCAAAGTCAAACCCATAGAAACAGCAACAAGAAATAAGAATATCGATTGAACTCGTTGAATCATTTTATTTAATTTTTTTGCAAATAAACGGGCTTAAAAGATCAATCACAAGGAATAAAGGTTTCTCTCACTCTTTTGCTTTGGAATTGTATCTTTGCACCCGATGGATGAAGTCAAGAGATATTTTCTTCAATTAAGTTATAAAGGCGCTCCTTTTCATGGTTGGCAGATTCAAAATAACGCTTTTACTGTGCAGGAATGTATTGAATCTGCTCTTTCTACTTATTTCAGGGAAAAGATTACCATTATGGGAAGCGGGAGAACTGACACTGGAGTAAACGCAACGATGCAAGTATGCCATTTTGATTGGGCTGGAGAGATCGATAAAAATAAATTCTTGAGGGCTATCAATGGAATTTTGCCGAAGGAAATTGCAATAGACGGAATCAGACTAGTAAAAGCAAGTGCTCATGCAAGATTTGATGCATACAGCAGGTCTTATTTTTATAGAGTGATTTTTCAAAAAAATCCATTTCTAGAAGAATTGGCTTGGTTAAGTTATTTTACCCCTGATGTAAAAACCATGAACTTTGCTGCCGAAGCTTTGTTACTTCACGATGATTTTGAGTGCTTTAGCAAAGTTCATACAGAGGTTAATCATTTTCGTTGTAAAATATTTTCCGCCCATTGGGAACAAAAGGAAGGCGAATTGCTTTTTCACATAACTGCAAATCGTTTTTTACGTGGAATGGTAAGAGCGATCGTTGGCACACTTATGGAGATTGGACTTGGAAAAAGAAGTCCAGAATCAATGAATGAAATAATTTTATCAAAGGACCGAGCTATAGCTGGGAAATCAGCTCCAGCAAAAGGGCTTTTTTTGAGCCGGATTAATTACCCAGAACTAATTTATTTAGACTAAGAGATTTTGAGCCTAGAGAAAGAAAAACATTCATCCGGTGAAATTGTAGACACCAAAGTATTGAAAAGGCTTTACAAGCAAGTAAAGCCTTATCGTTTACAATTTTATTTTCTAATATTTCTAACCATTTCATTAGCAATCCTTGCGCCAACAAGACCATATTTTATCCAAATAGCTATAGATGATTACGTGGCAAAAGGAGATGGCCCGGGCTTATTGAAAATAATCTATGTTTTACTTGGTTTAATGCTCTTACAAGCTTTCGTTCAATGGGCCCATACCTTTTATTCGGGATGGATCGGGCAAGTAATCATCAAGGATATTCGTGTCAATCTCTACCAGCATTTATTAAAACTTAGATTAAAATTTTTTGATAATACTCCTATTGGAAGATTGGTAACTAGAAATGTTTCTGATATTGAAACTTTAGCCGATGTTTTTAGTGAAGGCTTGGCAGCGATCATCGGGGATTTATTACAACTGGTGACTATCCTGGGTGTGATGTTTTATATCGATTGGAAACTGACCCTGGTGAGTCTCTGTACTCTTCCTCTGATGATCATATCCACTTATATTTTCAAAGAGAAAATCAAGGTGACTTTCAATGATGTAAGGAATGCCGTTTCGAATTTGAATTCCTTCCTCCAAGAACATATTACAGGTATGAATATTGTACAGATTTTTAATAGAGAAGACAGGGAATTTGAAAAATTTAAAGATATAAATAGAGAGCATAGGACAGCACATATTCGTTCGGTTCTCTATTATTCAATCTATTTCCCAGTCGCAGAGATTATTCAGGCTATAGGAATAGGCCTCGTTGTTTGGTATGGTGCTGTCGGTGTTTTAGGAATGGAATTGCAAGTCGGAATTTTGATTTCATTCATTATGTATTTACAGCTTTTTTTCCGACCAATCCGTATGATAGCAGATCGATTCAACACCTTACAAATGGGGGTTGTCAGCTCTTCAAGAATTTTCAAATTATTGGAAAGCAGCGAGCATATTGCCAATGAAGGGGATTTAAAACCAAAGACCGTTAAAGGCGATATTAAATTAGAGCACGTTTGGTTTGCTTACAATGATGAAGAGTATGTCCTGAAAGACATCAATTTTGAAGTCGAAAGTGGCCAAACTGTAGCATTGGTTGGGGCAACCGGAGCAGGAAAATCCTCAATTATTAACCTGATCTCTCGTTTCTATGAAATTAATAAAGGGATAATTACTATTGATGGAAAAAATATAAAAGATTTTGAACTTGGAATTTTGAGAAAACATATAGGAGTTGTGCTACAGGATGTTTTTCTTTTCTCAGACACAATCTATTACAATATTACCCTTGGAAATCCGTCTATAACAAGGGAACAGGTTTGGGATGCAGCGGATCAGGTTGGAGCAAAAAAGTTTATAGAAAGGCTTCCAGGAGGTTTGGATTATAATGTCATGGAAAGGGGAGCAACTCTTTCTGTAGGACAAAGACAATTGATCTCATTTGTAAGAGCAATGGTATACAATCCAGAAATCATTATTCTAGATGAGGCAACTTCTTCTGTTGATACAGAGACCGAGGAATTGATCCAAGAATCTATTGACCGAATGATGAATGGAAGAACTTCTGTAGTGATTGCGCATAGGCTCTCAACTATACAGAAAGCCAATAAAATAATAGTTTTGCATAAAGGGGAAATTGTTGAGACAGGAACTCATGAATCCCTTTTGGAACATGGTGGTTATTATACCCAACTTCATCAAATGCAATTAAAGACTATGGCGATATAAGCATGAATTTTATTCAAACAAAAAAATAGATTAACAACGTGAAATTTAAAGTTTTAGTCCTCATTTTATTCTTTCCTTTATTAAGCTTTGCTCAAGAGAGAGGAATTGGGATTCGATTAGGAGAGCCTTTTTCAATCACATATAAAGACTTCATTAGTGATTATATTTCTGTTGAAGGAATGATCGGGAGTGCAGGGGTCAATGGAGCCAGTTATTACCAAAGGGATTTCACGAACAATCCTCCTACTAGTAATTCATTCTACATTGGCCATTCGGTAAAAAAGGGCGTTTCCTTAAATGCAAGAGCTGCATATCATGAAGATTTCACGGATAGTTTCGGGATTACGCAGGGATATCTTTTAGCTTACGGAGGAGCTGGTTTACAATTGCGAACTACTCGGGTAAATTACACCTATTCAGTGGATCAAATTTCGGGAACCAACCAACAGGAAGAGCGGGTCAATGCTGACTTTGGTCCAGAAGCATTTATCGGTTCTGAATATTATTTTTCTGATCTACCAATGAATGTCTTTGCAGAATTTGGTCTGTTTTTGGAATTACTTGACCGGGTAGGACATATGAAAGCTCAAGGCGGCATAGGAGTCCGATATCTTTTTTAAAATGAATAAGAAAATTGCCATTGGTGGGCTAATCTTGTTAGTCATCGCTATTGGAGGTTATTTGGGTTTTGTCAAACTGGGGGGAAACAATCCGATTGAAATATCTTTAGTCGAAAAGAAGCCTGATAGCTTGGTCGGATTATTATATAGGGGAACACCTCAAGACCCTGAGTTAGAAAGAGCTTTTAAAAATGTTGAGGCACAAAAAGGACTACACCCAGGTAGCTCCATGCATACGATTTATTACATCGAACCTGCCGGAAAATTAGACACCATGGAAGTCTTTATTGGCATTGATCAAAAATTACCTATTGACAACTTTGAGGTTTTAAACTTTGATGAAAAACGTTATTTGCAAGCCACAATAACAGGAAGCAAATGGGTGATGCCAAATCCAACTACGGTACAAGAAGAACTTAAGAATTATGCTGAGGCTAATAACCTGATATTAAGTGGAGTATTCATTGATAAAATAGTATCAGAATCAAAGGTTCAAGTGATCGCACCCATCCTTTCGAAGAATTAATTTACCTTTTTTAACAAGTCCAGTTAGTAAAATTAACCAACCTGAGCACAGTTATTGCCGTGAAAGGAACTATGTTCAAATTTAACCAAACCAACATGAGAAAAATTACTGCCCTAGTTGGACTAGTCGGTCTAATTATATTCCAAGCTTGTGAGGGGCCACAAGGACCTCCAGGGTTCGACGGAATGGACGGCCAAGACGGTGTAAATATTGTTTCAGAAGTATTTGAAGTTGAGGTTAACTTCACAGAAGACAATAATTTTCAAGAGATATTCACATTTGATCCTGCAATATTTGATAGCGATGTTGTACTAGCATTCATACAATGGGATGCAGATGGGTCCAACCCAATTTGGAGAGCATTACCTCAAACAGTATTCTTCGAAGAGGGAGTCCTGATGTATAATTACGATTTTACAAGTAATGATTTTAGCCTTTTTTTAGACGGGCCTCTTGATTATTCACTTCTTGGACCTGAATGGAGAAATAATCAGTTATTTAGAGTTGTAGTAGTTCCTGGAGATTTTAGTTCATCTAGGGTAGACTTAACAGATTATGAAGCAGTAACTAAATACCTTGGTCTGGAAGAAGAGGATTTCAAACGAATTGAATTAAAAAACAAGCAATAATATTTATCTAAACCAACTGATTATCACAGACAGGATTTTTGCAATGCAAAAGTCCTGTTTTTTTATGTTCGATTTTTTCAGTGCCAAAATTAATTTGGCTGTTATCTTTGCGACATGGAATTACAAAATGATCTATTGCTTAGAGCAGCTAAAGGTGAAAAGACTGAAAGAACTCCAGTCTGGCTTATGCGACAGGCCGGCAGGATACTCCCTGAATATCGTGCTGTTCGCGAAAGCGTCAGTGGTTTTATAGAACTAGCCCAAACTCCGGAGCTGGCAGCGGAAGTCACCATTCAGCCTGTAGATGTATTAGGTGTAGACGCGGCGATCATATTTTCTGATATTTTGGTGATTCCAGAAGCTATGGGACTGCCATATGAAATGGTGGAAAAAAGAGGCCCTTTATTTCCAAATACCATAAAAAACGAGTCTGATCTTAAGAAATTGAGGATTGCAGATGGAGCAAATGATCTAAGCTACGTGATCAAAGCCATCGAAATCACCAAAAAAAATCTAAATGGCCGTGTTCCATTGATTGGATTTGCGGGAGCTCCATGGACCATTTTTGCCTATATGGTAGAAGGAAGTGGAAGCAAGACATTCTCCAAAGCAAGAGAGAAGCTTTATACTCAACCGAAATTTTCTCACAAACTGCTTCAGATGATTACTGAAAGCACCATCAATTATTTAAAAGCACAAATTGCTGTAGGGGCAAATCTGGTACAGGTGTTTGATAGCTGGGCTGGAATATTGGGGCCAAAACAGTACGCTGAGTTTTCTCATCAATACATTTCTCAAATCTGTGATGCTATCTCTGAAGTACCAGTCACCGTTTTTGCAAAGGGGGCTTTTTTTGCAAGAGAGGAAATGGGCAACTTAAATTGCGAAACTATTGGATTAGACTGGAATATGGGAATTGCAGAATCGAGAAGACTAATAGGCCCGAGCAAAACATTACAAGGGAATTTGGACCCAGCTGCCCTTTATGGAAATCCAGATCAGATTAGAGAAGCGACAATGGATATGATGGAGCAATTTAAAGGGTCAAACCATATCGCCAACTTAGGACATGGGGTGTACCCTGACATCGATCCTGAAATGGTAAAAGTTTTTATTCAAACAGTAAAAGACTTTAAATAATAGTAGAAACCAAAAAGAGCAATTAGAAATTTGATTGCTTTTTTTGGAATCACCTTTTTTAATCCATCACGATTAAGGGATCCCCAACAGAAATCTTTCCTTCATTCATAGCAACCATATTCTGCCCAAAAAGAACTTTATTATTGCTTGTTCTAAAAGTTGATAAAGTGTGAAGTGGTTCTTTACTCTTTTTTCCTAAATCCTGATCAATAGTAGTTAAAATACAACGCGCACAGGGTTTGATAATACTAAAGACTAATTCGCCAATCCTAATAGAATTCATGTTATCCTCATCGAAAGGTTTTCCACCGGAAAATACGATGTTTGGCCGAAAACGATTCATTGGAACAGGATTTTCCAGCTTTGCATTTAGATCATCTAGTGAAGACTGACCGATAATCAAATATGGCATTCCATCAGCAAAACTTACATTCTCTCCATTTTTCGCATATTTAGGATCCACTTTTCTTAAAGTAGTTTCAGGCATTTTTACTAGAAAGACATTAATACCTACTTTTTTGCTAAACCATTGATCAAATTCACTTCCTACTTTTACTGAAGTCACCTGATCATCCCAAATACTAACTTTGATTTTTTCATCTAAAACTTGTGTAAAAGGAATTCTGATTTGACTAGACCTATCATTTTTATCAAATACCAATAAAGAATCATGAGCTATTGCTAGACGTAATAGGGCCAAGTGTGGAAATTCTCTTTGACTTATGAATGTGCCATCTTCCTTAACCAGCATCCATCTTCTATCATATTGAAAGCCCTTTTCCTCTACCCAGGCTTCTTCCAATCGAACTCCTCCCAGTGATTTGATCGGATAAATAAAAATATCTTGGATTTTCAGGTTTAAATTCATGCATAAAAATAAGAGAGTTAGAATAAAATGAATGAATTAACCTAAATATTCTTTCAGGCTGAATGGAATATGAGATTTGAAAAACTCCCAACAAAAAGGAATTATTTCCCACTCATTATTGATCTGGATAAGTACTGTCCCAAAGATTAAGACCAGAATCCATTTAAATCGTTCTCTATTGGCTTTAAAAAAATCTTTCATTCTACTGAAGTAGATGCATTTTATTCTTTAAAGGTTGCAAAGCAATGTCAATAAAATTTTCTTCCTGTCAGAATTGGAAAAAATAGCTAACCTAAGTGACATATCTGGAAAAGCTATGTTTTATACCTGCCACTCTTTCTGACAATCTGACACAAAACTTAAACTTTTTCGCTGTGGCACATCCATTGAAGAAAGGAGGGAGTAACTCAATGAAACAACTTAATAACATATAATTATGGGAAAAATTATCGGCATAGACTTGGGCACAACCAACTCCTGCGTAGCCGTAATGGAGGGTAATGAGCCTGTAGTCATTCAAAACAGCGAAGGAAGAAGGACGACTCCTTCAATCGTAGCTTTTCTTGACAACGGAAATGGAGAGCGAAAAGTAGGTGATCCTGCAAAGCGTCAAGCAATCACTAACCCAGCAAATACCATATCATCTGTAAAAAGATTTATGGGTAAAAAATTCTCTGAAGTTTCTGAAGAGAAGAAACATGCATCTTATAAAGTAGAAAAAGGACCAAATGATACAATTGTTGTAAAAATTGGAGATAGGTCTTATACACCTCAGGAACTTTCTGCGATGATTCTTCAAAAAATGAAGACCACTGCAGAGGATTTCTTAGGACAAGAAGTGACTGAAGCAGTAATTACTGTACCAGCTTATTTTAATGATTCAGAGCGTCAAGCGACGAAAGAAGCTGGGCAAATTGCTGGTCTTGAGGTAAAAAGAATCATCAACGAGCCTACAGCTGCCGCTTTGGCCTACGGGATGGATAAGAAGAACAAGGACATGAAAATAGCAGTGTATGACCTTGGTGGTGGTACATTTGATATTTCAGTTTTGGAACTTGGGGATGGTGTATTTGAAGTAAAATCAACCAACGGTGATGTTCACTTGGGTGGTGATGATTTTGACCAAGTAATTATCAATTGGCTTGCAGATGAGTTCAAAAACGAAGAGCAAATCGATTTAAGGCAAGATCCAATGGCTCTTCAGAGATTGAAAGAAGCTGCAGAAAAAGCAAAGATTGAACTTTCAAGTTCTTCTTCAACTGAAATAAACTTACCATACATAACAGCAACCCAAACTGGACCAAAGCACTTGGTTAGGACTTTGAGCAGATCTAAGTTTGAACAACTTTCTGAAGATCTTGTGAAGAGATCTATGGATCCATGTAAAAAAGCGCTAGCTGATGCTGGAATAAGCCCTTCTGATATTGATGAAGTAATCTTGGTAGGTGGATCAACTAGAATTCCTAAAATCCAGGAAGAAGTTGAGAAGTTCTTTGGAAAGAAGCCTTCTAAGGGTGTTAACCCTGACGAGGTGGTTGCAATCGGTGCAGCTATTCAAGGCGGTGTTTTAACTGGAGAAGTAAAAGATGTACTTCTATTGGATGTTACTCCTCTTTCTTTGGGTATCGAAACTATGGGTGGAGTATTTACCAAATTAATTGAGTCTAACACCACAATCCCTACTAAAAAGTCTGAGGTATTCTCAACAGCTGCAGATAACCAGCCAGCGGTGGATATTCATGTTCTTCAAGGAGAAAGATCCATGGCAAAGGACAATAGAACAATTGGAAGATTCCAACTTACTGATATTCCACCAGCTCAAAGAGGTGTCCCTCAAATTGAAGTGACTTTCGATATTGACGCTAATGGTATCCTAAATGTATCTGCAAAAGACAAAGGAACCGGAAAAGAGCAAAAAATAAAGATTGAAGCTTCTTCTGGACTTTCTCAAGAAGAGATTGATAGAATGAAAAGTGAAGCAGAAGCTAATGCAGCAGCAGATAAAGCTGAAAAAGAAAAAATTGATAAGTTAAATCAGGCTGACAGTCTTGTTTTCCAAACTGAAAAACAGTTGAAGGAATATGGAGACAAACTTTCTGAAGGAAATAAATCCGCTATCAACTCTGCTCTGGAAACTTTAAAAGCTGCTCATCAGTCTCAAAACATAGAAGGAATTGATTCCGCTATGGAAGGGTTGAATAAAGCATGGGAAGCTGCTTCTCAAGAAATGTATAATGCATCTGGAGCCGAAGGAGCTCAGCCAGGTCCTGACGCAAATGCTGGAACTGACGAAAGTACAGCTGGAGATGGAGTCTCCGATGTGGATTACGAAGAAGTAAGTGAAGACAAGAAGTAAATTTCTAATAAACCAACTTCAAACGGCATCTGTTATATAGCAGGTGCCGTTATTTGTTTATAATAAAGAGATAAAGATGGAACTGACAGCAGAAAATAAGTTAAAAAATCTGATCGTAGTTGGAGACAGGGTGCTTATCAAGCTAAAGAAACCAAATGAAAAGACTGGTTCCGGTTTATACCTTCCACCTGGAGTTCAGGAGAAAGAAAAAGTCCAACAAGGCTATATTATTAAAACAGGTCCTGGTTATCCCATACCTATGCCGACTGAAGATCATGAACCTTGGATGGACAAAGAAGAGAATGTTAAATACGTTCCACTTCAGGCAAAGGAAGGGGATCTAGCCATTTTCTTATTGAATGGTTCTTTCGAGGTAATTTATGAAGGTGAAAAATTCCACATTGTACCCCAGAGTTCTATTCTTATGCTTGAGAGAGAACAAGAATTATAAAAATAAAGCCGGAAAATATCCGGCTTTATTTTTTAATGCCACCAATATTTACGAGGTCGCATTGACTTTGGAAGAATGTAGCTTGCTTTGGATCCAGTTACAGTAAACTCAGGATCTTCCCAAACTTTTCTGTTTTTTGCTTTTAGGCCTTTAGGATCATTAATATTCTTTCTTGTGTATATAAATGATTTACTTCCATTCCTTTCCCAGACTTTAGCATTTTTGGCTTTTGGACCTTTAGATTCTAAAGGAGAATCGTAATAAGTTACTGCCAAAGAATTCTTGGTCTTTTCAGAAATCTTGGCATTTTTAGCTTTCGGCCCAGTTAAATTTTGGGAATAAGATGCAGCTGCAAAAAGCATGGCCGCCAATATTAACAACGGTCTTTTCATCGAATTATATTTGGGTCTAATCTTCCTAATATAACTCATCTATTAATTTTTGGTTTCATTAAAAACAATATTTTTTTAATGAATTAGCAGATAAATAAAAATTTAATTCTGAAAAATGAAGATAGCCGCTAGGTTATAAGGATTAAAAAATCATCAAAAACATTTAGATCAACTTATGTTCTTGAAAATCAGATCCAAATTATAACTACTTTTCTTAAATATTATTCAAAAAACAAAAAAACCGAGGTGAAAATCACCCCGGCTTTATTGACAATAGACCCTGTTTAATCTTTAGAAAGAAAATACTGCCGCTAGCAAAAATGACGACAAACTTTTACTTCCTGCTAAATCCTTATTTAAAAAGAAATTATCCTCACTCATAGAGTCCAGCCTAATTTCTGGAATTAAAGTAAGGTTATTCCCAATTTTTGCATTTCCTGAAAGAGTTACTGCAAAAACATTTCCATCTCCATTTGGATCGGTTCCTACAACTCCATCCAAACCACCATTGAACACACTAAAATATTCACCTCTAAGTCCTAAAGCAAAATTTTCAGACGTTGCTGCTTGTAAATAACCAGCAAATCCATAAAATCCAGACCCGTCTCCATCAATATCAGTCGCATCACTTCCATTAAAAACTTCGCCTGCCGAGGTGGTGTTGTAGGTAGTATTTACTCCCAAATATAAGGCTTCGGAAAGGTTGAAACCCGTTGTTAGATCTACTTGAAATGTATTTCCTAATGAAGTCTGACCTGGAACCAATCCACCGGAAGCTGCATCCAGTTTCCCATCCTGATCACCATATACAAAGTTCAAATATGTACTTCCAGCATCGGTTGAATAACCAAGTTGTGCACCATAAGTATAAGTCCCATTTAGGTTAAACTCAGTCATATCAGTTGGATTCATCACAGCAGCCATAAAAGACCATTTGTCTGTCAAAGCAAAATCTGCTTTTAATCCTGTGTGAGAAAATGGACCATACGAGAACATATAAGAAGTTGAGTAATTAAAATTAGCAGTCGGAGAAATTACTTCATAACCTAAAAATGTATTGAAGTTTCCGAAAGTTAATGTCACAACATCCGACACATTCCAGTAAACATAAAGTTGATTGATAATTTGAGAACTTCCCGCCATTCCTCCTGCATATAAAGGTGAACCAAAAACAGCATCTTCTCCACGGGGACCAAAAACTAAATCTGCTACAGCACCTACTTTTTCACCTTCATAAGTAGCAATAATATTTGCCATACCTAATGAAAATCCAGGCAGGTTTCCAAATGATGAGGAAGGAGCTTGAAAATTTTCCCCTTTATTTGGAGCTCCAAAGTTTGTTCTGAAATAAGCATCAACAGAACCTGAGAACGTAAATTTTGAAGGTTGTTTCTCTTCTTCAACGATAATTACCTCTTGTCCAAAAGTTGTATAAGATATTGAGAACAGTAATCCGAATATTAGTAGTTGTATTTTTTTCATTATAATTTTAATTGAAGGTTAATAATAGATAGTTGACCTGAAGCCCTACCAATTAGAAAGAGAGTCGCATTTTTTTCTTTTGGTAGGGTGTTTGTTTAATGGCTATTCGTCATAAACAATAGTATATCCACGTATACCATGCTCGTGAGAATCCAATCCACTCTTCTCATGTTCTTCAGAAACTCTGATACCAACAGTAACTTTTAAAACATAAAAAATCACGAATGCAGAAATAAATGCAGTTACTCCACAAATTGCCACACCTGTTAATTGAGTTAAAAATGAGTGTTCTGGATTCGTAGAAAAAATTCCAACGGCCAAAGTTCCCCAAACCCCACAAGTCAAGTGAACGGAAACCGCACCTACCACATCATCCAATTTTAGGCTATCTAATAATACAGCAGAAAGTACAACTAAAATTCCTGCGATAAATCCTACAATGACAGCGGAACCTGGATTAATTACATCGGCCCCTGCGGTAATTCCGACTAGTCCTGCCAACACTCCATTTAATACCATTCCCAGATCTAGTCTCTTAAATACAAAATAACTTGCTAGAAATCCTCCCATACCACCTGCGCATGCAGCTAAACACGTAGTCACCAAGACAAAAGATACTAAGGCAGGATCAGCAGAAAGAACAGAACCTCCGTTAAAACCAAACCATCCTAACCATAGGAGAAAAACCCCGATGACTGCTAATGGAACAGATGCACCAGGTTTATCTACAGTTTTTCCATTTACATATTTTCCTATTCTTGGGCCAACAAGGATCACACCGGCCAAAGCACCCCATCCGCCTACTGAATGAACTAACGTACTTCCGGCAAAATCATAGAATCCCATTGCATCTAAAGCACCACCACCCCATTTCCAGCTTCCAATTATTGGATAAACTATTCCTACAAAGAATATGGTGAAAATCAAATAAGCCCAAAGTTTCACACGCTCAGCTATAGCACCAGAGACAATTGTTGCTGCTGTAGCCGCAAACATTGCTTGAAAAAGGAAATCTGTCCAATAAGTATAGCCAGCACTTGCATAATCTGCAGAAACATCCGCATCTCCAGGAGAGAACCAAAACATACTCCAGCCGGCAGCGTCAAAACTTAGCCATCCCGGTGTTTCGAATCCTGGATACATCAGGTAAAATCCAATCGCAGAATAGGATAAAATCCCAATTATGGGAGTCACAGTATTTTTAAATAAAATATTTACTGTGTTTTTGGCTTGGCCAAAACCGGCCTCTACTCCCGCAAAGCCCAAATGCATAATAAATACAAGGGCTGTTGAAAGCATCATCCAAACATTGTTTGTAGTGAGGATATTCTGAGTTAATTCAGCAGAAATATCCATGGTCGCGGCCGCATCTTGGGCCAACAGGGGTGCGAAATACATCATAGGTTTATAGAAATTTTGAAATGATTTTCAGAATTTATAATAGGTTTGAGAATAAAATTCCAAACGAATGTAAATCAATTATTAGCAATAAAACAAATAAGTATTTTCAAAAAATGTGATATTTATTTAGTTTCAATCACGTATTTAGACCAATTTTTTACGAATTCATTAATAAAACTTGAAATATGGTTTATTTTGATACAGTATTTATTTAAAAAATATTATTTGGAAAACATAGGTAATATTCTTTGGAAACGATTCCAAAATGTAGCATTTAGAATTTTAGTAAATTTTTTGGGTAAAAAAAATAATTATATATCGTAAAATTCATTTTAACAATATTTTTACTTATTTACTGCTTATTACCAAATATATAAATTTCATTTTTTTTGATTTTTTTTAAACCATTTTACCAAAAGTTAGATGTCTTTTTAAAATTAAAAGTTAATTTTTTAACCATAAATCATAAAAAAACCGGATTATTTCCGGTTTTGACTCTTTTTATGAACCTCAATAGTAATTATAATTTTATTTGGGCAAACTCTTTTGCAAAGTAAGTTAAAATAATCTTTGCACCAGATCTTTTTATACTAGTTAAAACTTCTAGCATAGCTCGTTCCGGTTCAAGCCACCCTTTCTCAGCAGCTGCTTTCACCATACTATATTCTCCAGACACATTGTATGCTGCTATCGGTAATGGATAATTTTCACTTAAGCTCTTGATGATATCCAAATACGATAACGCAGGTTTAACCATTAAAAAATCTGCACCTTCTTCCACATCTAAATCAGCTTCTATCAAAGCCTCTTTAGCATTTGAATAATCCATTTGATATGTTTTCTTATCTCCGAATTTTGGAGCAGAATCAAGAGCATCCCTAAACGGGCCATAAAATGCACTGGCATATTTGGCTGTATAAGACATGATAGAAACATCTGTGTATCCATTTTCATCTAATGAATTCCGGATAAATCCTACCCTTCCATCCATCATGTCTGAGGGTCCCAATATATCTACTCCAGCTTCAGCCTGGGCTAATGACATTCTACTTAATATCTCAAGGGTCTCATCATTTAAGATTTTTCCCTCTTTGACAATCCCATCATGACCATCACTACTATAGGGATCCATAGCCACATCTGACATGAGACAAATTTCCGGGAATCTTTTCTTTATTTCTCTTAACCCTTTTAAATAAAATGTCTCCGGATTATAACTTTCACTAGCAACTGAATCCTTCAAACTCTCTGGATAAGCCGGAAAAACGTCAAAAGAACTAATACCTAATTTTAGACAAGATTCGATTTCCGTCAACATGGTATCTATTGAGAATCTATAAATACCAGGCATAGAATTTACCTCGACCTTTTTCTTTTTCCCTTCAATTAAAAACAAAGGAAAAATTAAATCATTAACTGAAACAGAAGTCTCTTGAATTAGATTTCTTACAACATTTGATTTTCTGTTTCTTCTTGGACGTCTATTCATAGCTAATTTATTTTCGAGTTTAAAGGTACAACCGAGAAATTCTTTCTTGAAATGATTCTTAATTTATCAATAAACCTTAATGTCTACACTCTTCATTTTAGTAAATTATAAGATCAACCCTTTCTATGGCTGCAATCAAATATATTAATTCAATTTTCGGCAATTGGGAAAAATATGAATGCTTGGATGTTCGACCAAACGAATCAAGAAACATCTATCCCATGCCAAGAGTGACAAACCATTTTGATTATTCTGAAAAGGAATTAAAAAAATTAAAAAGACAAGGTTTTTCAAGTGCTATAGGAAAAGATATTATGAGCAGAATTGAAAGTCTAGCTACTCTTTTTTCAAAAAAAAAACCTATTCTTCTTTTTGATGAAAGTCCATTTTATATAGCTCAGGCAATTTGGCAGCATTATCAACCCACCTCTAATGTTTTTATTTATAAGGGAGGGTTTAAAGCATTATTAAAAGAGGCTAATCGTGTTTTTAAATCTAAATATCATTTTGTAATACTTTATGGAGAGACTGGTGTTGGAAAAACAGATTTATTGAAAAATCTACAAAAAAAAGGAGAGCAGATCTTGAATCTGGAGGAATTAGCAAGACATAATGGTTCCGTATTTGGAAACTTGTCCAACCAAAATCAACCAAGTCAGGAAGCATTTATCATTAATCTTGCTAATATTTTAAGTGATTTCGATCAGGACAAACTAATATTTGTTGAGTCAGAAAAATTCAGCTTGGGGAAAAACATTATCCCTTTAACTCTAACAGAATCGTTGGAAAATGGATTTAAAGTCAGACTCTTCCTACCAAAAGAAAATCGCGTCGAACGATTGGTAAAGGAATACGCTGCTGTAAATGATTTAAAGCTTAAGGAGGGAATTGAAAAACTAAAGTTCAGGATTGGAAAAGATACTTCCTCTCAGTTAACAAGACTATTGGAACAAAAAAATTATGTTAGGGTAGCAGAAAAGCTAATCGAGTATTTTGATTCGACTGAATCCTATCAATCCATTCAGGCTCAAGATTTTGATTTGACGATAAATAATCTTGAAATAGATAAAGCTACTGAAGAATTGATCAAAAATTTGGACAATAAAAAACGTCTCCCGTAGAAGACGCCACTGTGCCTACAGAGTGTCAAAGCATTACTCTTCGTTTTGCTGTTATTCAAGTTTCAATTTCTTGTTTTCTTCTCTTGCTTGCTCAGATTCCTAACACCGAAGTGCGTTTATCTTAAATATTTTAATTTCATTTATAATACCTTGAATTTAAGGATTTACTCTTTATTATCCAATACTAAATCAAACCGTAATCCGCTACTTCCTTCTCCTCGACCTGTCCTTTTCCTTCTTCCATACCAGGATACAATTTTTCCATTATACCACCTTGTTCTCTGGTAAGTCCCCGTCAATTTCACCCCAGATCTAGGTATTTCTTCTTCATTAATGAAAAATGGCGTTTGCTGACTATCATCATCTTTGATTCCGTCTCTTAAAAGTTGAGTTCTTGGCCTTATTGCATGCGGCTCGAATATTTCCAATATTCTTGGCATAGATGCTCTTTGAAAATGAATTTCGCGGTTTGACCCTTGTTGATGGACAGCAATAAATGGGATCCAATTTTCACTTACGCTATTCCCCAATTGATATTTTAACTGGGGTTTATATGTTGTAGCTCTGCTATCTACTGCGTTCAAATTAATTTCAGGTAAAACTATCTCATCTGCTACCTCTTCTTCCTTAATAAGCCGCTCAAATTCTGAGCTTAGGTTACTTGCAGCCTCATAGCCATCTATACCTCCTCCTAAACTATCTGGAATTCTAGATTCAATACCCCAGACCATATTTGCCATTTCATCTCTGATAAACTTAACTTCTTCAATAGCTTCACTTTCCAGTGTCTTGACAGCCGCTGGAGGAAGCAATATTCGTTTATCAAATGCAGGTGTTTCAAATTCTCCTTTATCAACTGTTAGAGAATACATATTCCACTCGTTCCAACTTTCCCCATTTTTATGAGCCGCATCTACAAAGTAATTCTGACCGAAAGTATCCCTGACCAAAATCCCCTCCACTTCAGCAAATGTCCCGGTAGGGATATCATAAGGAATTGAAAGCCAATCATTGCTATACTGTAGCGCATATTGAGTCACGAGTATTTTTGCTATATCGGTATCAGAAGCTTTTAAATTCCCAAGATCGATAGAGCCATCTTCCATTTCCCACCACCTCGAATTCGGCATTCCTGCAAAGCTTGCCTCAGAAGGTATCACGGTCAATACTTCTCTTTTTCTGATAGTTTCATCGATGGAACTGTTTCCTTCCTCTTTTTCCTTCGCCACATCAAATGAATACCAATCAAGATGGCCTTGAAAATATTCATCTGCCTTTAATTCTGTTTGAGTTCCATCACCCTCATCAATTGTTGTCTTGAATGTATATTCTAATCGATTATTTAGCCAAGAATCATCCTCACTATTTTCGGGTAAGTTCAATTCATTGACGACAAAATCAATCCATTTTTTAGCAGCTTCTTGAGCTATCGTCTTATGTTTCGACAGTATAAACTTATCAAGGTTAGGCGTTTGACTTCCTGTTAATACAAAGTTGTTGATTTTAGAAAAATTCCTATCAAGTTCAAGCCAGAGTTCTCGGCCATTTACAGCCCTTCCTGCCATAGCTCGGAGAAAAGAGGATGCTTGTTGAAGACTTAAACTCCTCGCTTTTACGGTAGTTTCTTGTGCAGTTTCTCCATCCTCAATTTCAGGTAAAATAAAAGGGAACTTTTCTAAAATATGATTTTTATACATGCCAGTCGTATAGCCTTGGCTTGCAGGAGCATTACCGCCCTCTTCATCTAATAGCTGTAAAAACTTTTTCCCAAGCCTTACTGCCATCTTTAGGTCAATCTCAGGAATTATTCGCTCCACTCTTGTCTCAAGAGGGATGTCTTCTGAATAAGGCGTTTTCAGCCCATTTGCACCTGTAAAAGACGTCATCCTTACAGTATTTATGGCAGCTTTAGCGAAAATAGCAGATCCTGCATCCTCTCCTTTCAGCTCTCCAAATTGAAATTGCCTTGCTAGCATCCATAATGGATCATGGACTTTTGCAGCCAAAGAATCATCTAATTCTTCCTCTCGAGGACGACCTTCTATTCGATTATAGGCCCTAAACGGTTCACATGCTTGATATTTAATACTCATGATAGTTCTTCGGGTTCATGTCCAACATTAACACTTGTATAATCAATGAAATAACCTAGACTTTCCTCATCCCCAGGTTGAGGATCGTTATCAGGATCATCATCAGATGATGCCAATTCCTGCGCAAATTTATCATCACCAAACGCTAAAGTGGCTGTAGCAGGAAGCAACTGCGAGAACATGGAATCATCCACCTGGTCAGGTTCCACTGATCTTAATTTTGCAAGATTAAAGGCTTCTTCCACGCACAGCGCTAATTGTTCAAAATCCCAAGTACCAGTTTTTTCAGGTGGGACAGCAAGCAAAAGATTTTGAGGTGCTCTGGAATCTGGTTGATTAAAGTGGAAAGCAATCCCCGTAGTTTCTTTCTCATCTGGAATTATTTCCATCCATTCATCTAGCATTAATCCTACGCTGATTTGCTGTAAGTTTTCCCTTTCAAAAATCAATAAAGACAACCTATCACCATCTGGTTTAAAAGTCTCTGGATATGAAGCCCCAAGCCAATAATCCCTTTCATTAACGGGAGGAAGATTATTGATATCAAATGGTAACTGAATTGGCTTTAAACTGATCGTATCCTCCTGAAAAACTTCGCCTAGCATTGAAACGGTTTCTAGATGACCCAATCTATTTCTAACTAATGAAATTCCAGACCACCAGTCTTGAGGGTAATTTTCAGGGTGATTTCGGAGTGGACCTTCCGCTACAGGCAAATTCATCTGCCCAGAAAGGTCTGTCTCGTTTGAAATCGTGACTTTGGGAAGGATTTTGAATCCACTTCCAAAGAATTTAGATGAAAAATCAGACATAAAACTCACCCATTTAGCTTGATCCACCTCTAATTCCAATTCTGAAAATTTCGTCTGAGCAAATGCAATATTCTCAGCCATTTTAGATTTGGCAGAAATTATTCTTTGGGCCAATATCAAAATATCTTCATCTGGATCTGTTGGGTAAAATCCGGAAAACCCATATTGTGTCAATGATTTTAAAGAACTAATTGCCAATTCATGCTCGGACTGGCTATAAGTAGTCTTTGATAATTCAAATGGAGCCAAAGAATTAAAAAGATTTTGATAATCAGTCATGGCCTCATTCATTCTTGCCATAAGGTCATCCGTATCAATTCCTGGGGCAATAGGCCCAAAATTCAACTCATCTTCTGCAATTCTGTAATCTCTTGCGTCGGCTCCTCTGGCAGCTCCAATAACTTTTCCTAAATGCTGAAGTAGGGATACTATCTCTCCGAAACTTAAATCTGAAGAATTGGCGGCTTCATTAAAACTTATATTAATTTCATCATTTTCAGTGGCCCCATTTTCCTTAAGAAAATCAATTGCTCTTGCTTGCAATTCATTTTGACTTTCATCTCCACCTGTTGTAATTAAAAGCACTAAATCAATAGCCTGCAACCCCAGATCTATTAAACTCATACTTGTTTCTGTATCTCCAAAAGTAGCTTTCCAGCTTATTTTAACAGGATCACCAATTTTTGAAGCCAACCAATTATTCAAAGATGGTTCTGCTTTGCTTTTAGGACTAACGGGTATTCCCGCCCAAGGGGAATTAGAATTCGAAGCAACTGGAATCTGAAGTAAAGCCCTTTGGGTAACCATTACTCCTTGTCTCATGCTTTTAATTATCTCGGGATCAAGAGGTACTTTTCCTTCCGATATCGAATTCAAAACAGCACTGGCTCTAACATGATTCCCACGAACTAATTGGTAAACTCCTTCCGCAGTGACCAAATCACCAAGTGAATCGATCGCATCTGCCATGTTATCTAACTCATGTATAATAGCTTTTAGTTTTTTACGCTCAAGGTTTGCATTTGAGCCCGTACTTGGGTTTGCAGGATTTGGAAGTTGGCTAGCTAATCCCCAAGGATACCCTCTGAAGCTTGTTGGTGAAGCCTGATCATTAATAATATTTTCTACAAAAGTTTTATCCGGATTCCAAAGACCAACTTTCTCAAGTTCACTTTCAATATGATCTACCAATGCCAAGCCATCTATCACATTTGCTGCTTTGATTGCTTCTGATTGTGAAGTATCTGTAGGATCGACAGAGGTATCGGAATAAGTTGGGAATTTTCTCCTCAATCGATAGATATACACATCCATTTCCAGCGGTTTACCTAAACCATCATCATATTTTTCATGGAGGGCTCTTTCAAACATATATCCCAAAAGAGCTCCTGTCTCTTGGCCATTCCCAACACCTTCTAATAAATGAAGGGCCATTCTTATTCTTTTCGAAGTCAAATTTATCGAAAGAGCATTATTTCCATCACCCTTCTCTTTAATGGAGTTATAACCAGCCCTTAAAACTGCGGCAGTAACTGCGTGGTTCATACTTGGACCATGAATAAAGCCTTGACTATCAGCTAATTCTTTTACTTCCTGACCATTTGATGACTCTAAGCCTTTTGGTAAATTGTTTTTAACAATATCAGGACCTTCTGATTTTTTTAAGTCATGAACAAAACCATAAGCCCCCAAGTAAGTACCTGTTGACTTAACTTTGCGCAGTTCTCTTAATCGATAGTCGGATAATCCAGTCAACCAAGCATCCAATCGGTAACTCACCAAGTCAATATGGGAAGCTAATAATCTTTCTAAGGCTTCTACATCTAAGTCCGTGATTTTCTCCAATGCCCTACGGGCATAAATACTGCGATCGTAAACCCATGCCCCACGTAACATGGCCATCAAAACTGAATATTGGACTTGTTCCTCCCCATCAACTTCAACTTTAGGAAGATCGGAAAATTTTAACTGGACCAAATCCGTCAAATTACTTGTTTCAAGTAGCCATTCGATGTAATTCTTTCCCTTGTCGGTGGTCGCCAGTTTTTCTGTCCCGATTTTAGGATCCTGTACTAAATGTCCAAGTATAAAATTACCCTCTGTAAACCTGTTTTTATAAATATTGGTTTTTGAAATGGCATTGGTTTGTGTAGCAGTGGTAGTATGCCCTAAACCTTTCAAGAGTAAATTATAATTTGCTCCAATTTCTGAAGGACTGAATTTATCTATTATATGGTCCCAGTTCACACTAAAGCCTGAGCCCTCTTCTTCAGGCTCTTGCCATCTATTTGCCGCATTTACACCAAAACGGAAGAAAAATTCCTTGGAAAGAGGCTCCATTCCCAAAATTTTCAAAAACTCAGCTTGTGGGTCAGTACCGTATTTATCACTATTAATGTTGATAGCATCCTGATTAAAAAGCTCAAATGCAACTTTAGTCTGTTTTAAAAATAGCGTCAGGTTTTTAATATAATTTGATTCCGTTCCTTTATTAGTACTTCCCTGAGATTTAAATAATTTAATAGGAGTAACCGGCAAAACTCCATATGGTTGATTATCCACTCTGAAGATTGGTAAAGTACCCAACCCAGAAACGTGATGGAGCATAAACAACATGGTCTGGGTAATATCAAAATCCTCCAAAAGATTATTTACCATCACATTGAAATAATACTTCAGAGTAGAATTGAATAAAGCACGATTCATCGCACGACCATTACAGATATCCTTTTTATCATGATTCCGAATGAAGTCAGCAATATCATTAGGGAGCCCAATTGCCTCCTTGAAAAATTGTCCATCAGTGATATTCAACTCATTACTGGAATCAAAGCTATTTAAATATTGAGGAGAGTCTTCAGAGAAAAATAAATCAAAGGCTCCATCCATATCATTGTCCAAAGCCCGATAAGGAGATTTTACATTTTCTGTATTATTGGTTGCAGTCCCAGCAGGCAAATATTCCAATCCACCATCACTATAAAGATGGTTTGTAAATAACCTGTTGATTAATTCTTGGCTTTCATTTGCGTCCTTATTTTGGACTCCATAAGCCATAACCAGATCAAATCCCTTTTCAAAATCATCTTTATCCAATGGGATTTTAACAGCCATTCCAGCTTCCACAGCAGCATTAAAATCAAACATCCAATTGATTTCATCTGGAATTTCTAAATCTCCATTTGGCAAATGTTTGAATCTTTCTGCTTGATCACCACTTGGATCTAAACTTACTGGAAGAGGTTTTTGGACCGTTTTCCCTGTAACAATATGCTGGTATTGGTTATCTCTTTTCGTAATTACTACAAAACGATCCGGTAAGGCTTCTGTAAAACCAGCTCTATCCCAACTCTTGGTTTTCTTTTCCACTTCTGGAAATGTCAAGGTGGGTTTAAAAGGCTCATTCAGCTCTATTAAATGGGTCTTATAATATTCATAAACGATCTTTCCGGATTCATTTATCAGCATCGCCAATTTCTCAATTTGCGATTTTTGCTCTGGAGAAGTTCTGACAGTCACCCAACTATTAAGCTGATCTATCAATTTTCTGAAATAAGAAATCGCTAGATCTAAAGTACCCTTGGTCTCAAGGCAAGGAGAAAAGTTAGCCTTACTTAGTAATTTTTTAATTTGCTTGGGTGCAGATTCGAAGCTTCCTAGCAATTTCTTAATCCTTGCCTCACTTTTAGTTTTTGTTAATCCCTTTTTCTCATAGCCTAGATTTTTAATCAAAAATCTTTCAAGAGAATTACTAATAGTTTCAATTTTCCCGTTTTTTATTTCTTTTGGCTCAACTGCTCGAATAGCATAAGCGGCTCTTCTTACACCTAAACTAGAGGCAGCGGCTCGCCATGCTCCTAATTTCGCGGCGGCTCTTTCTGATTCATTTTTGCTATAAACCTCATAGTAAAAATCATGAGCAACCGTTTCTTCATCATCTGTTAATCTCTCATCATGATTATCTATCGCAATGTCATCAGGAAAAATTCTAACCCATAATTCGTTTACCTCTACAGTTTCCATTGTAAAAATGATCTTGTTTCGGTATTCTTCAAAAAATCTATCCCTTGGATCGTTCACATCTACCAGTTGATCAAGAATTTGATTTTCTATGGTTACCAAGGTCCCTTCTACCTCAGTCCTTGCTTCATTTGCCTCAGGAAGTGGGTTTGCATCAAGAACATTCTTAACCTGATCTCTCAGACTGAAATAAGCACTTTTCAACTGATCATATTCTCCACGAGGTAAAAGTATCGTGCTGGAGGTAGTAGTTTTTATCTTATTCTGAAGGTCAGAAAGCTGCTTCTTTAGAACTACCAAACTTTCTTGTGGTGGCTTTTCTGAACTTAATTTAATAGAATTTCTGGCATTCAAAATTCGATTCCGGGTGGCTGCCGAAGACAAACTACTTATTCGGATTTTATTTTCTGCCAAAATCTGATTCTCAACTTTTTTAAATCCTGGCTCCAACTCCTGAAAGTCTTTCAAATACTTGGCTAATTGACTATTAAGTCTTGTTATACCTGCTTTTTCAATTCTGGTTTTAGGTGTGATTTTTTTTGATCGACTCTGAAAAACCAATAGCTGTTTTTTTAAGGTTGCGTAACTGGATTTCAGACGATTAACCTCCTTTAAATCACCACTTAGTGGTAATTGAGCGTTCTTATGGATTAACTTTAACTGGGAGAACAGTTCCTTTTGTACCCCCGATAAAGATTTATAGTCCTTGATACCTATTTTATTCTTTGCAGCTAGAAAAGAATTCAACTTTAGAATTAGCCGAGTGAGTTGAGCAATTGGGTAGGTTTTCAATTCCTCACGAAACTTTACAACAGGTACAGTTTCCTTATCGATTTTGGTTTTTAGCGAATTAATCTTTTTCCTTAATTCATACTCTTCCTTTTTTAGATTCTTTTTACCAGTGTAACCAATCTTAAAGTTTGTCAATCGAACATTTCCGCTTTTATGCTGCCTCTTGATATAAGAAATTTTACTCTGTATTTTTTTCACCATTTCCTCTGTCGCCCTAAAATCAGGTGAATCAGCAATGACATCCATTTCCTCTATTTGTTTTTCAATATTGGAAAGTTCCTTATCAAGAGTTGCAGCATTGATTTTATTTGATACGAAAATAGCATCGATACTTTTTTCGAGTTTTTCTAAAGCACCTAGATATAGTTTACCCTTTTCATAAATATTACGAGATGGCGTTTTAATTCGCTCAACTGATTTACTTAAGTTTTCTACTTCTTGGCTTAAATCAGTTTTTGATTTCTCCAGGGTTTTAGCTACCTCTAGCGAGTTCACTATTGCAGAGATATCTTGAACGGCATCTCTTAAAACCACCTTGTCGGTCCTGCTGGCTTCTTCTACTTTATTTAATTTTTCAGTGACCTCCTGAACACTTTTCTGAAATGTCACAATAGTCCTACCTACTTGTGGGACTTTAATTTTTTTCTCTTCTACGGAATCGAAAAATACCTGAATATCATAAATCAGTTTATAAATATCCTGAACTGCCACATTGGTGTTTCCCACTCCTGGAGCTAAGGGTTTGACTATTCTGGAATAAGTCATAAACTTAGTTTCCAAACGAACTGGGAGCATTAATACAGGAAAATCATCACTTTTCTGATTAAAAGCGGTCTTGATTTGATGAAAAATTGGGTCGTTATATTTTCCTACAATTTCAGGGATTGGCATAGTGCTTAATCGTTTAGCATGGTCGAAGCATGACGTGCAAAAAGAATCGGGGATTGATAAAGGATATAAGCCATATCACTGCTGCTTGCACCCCATTGAGCAGCTCTTGGCCCGGTTCCACCAGGACTGAGATTAATATTCACTCCATTAATTTTTAAATAAGGTGGCTGATTGGCGGCATTACCAGTAATATGTTCCCAAGTCACTTGATCCCAATTATCTGGAGTGTTATCTAAAGCCCCATCTAAATCATCTAATCCAAAACTAACTTGGCCAGGTCTTTCCCTCAGAACAAAGAACCATCCAGGGTTATTCGTTCGATTACCGTTTGCCTCCTCTTGAGATAATTCAAAACCGAAGAAATATACATCGGGCTCAATACTTCCACTGATTATTGGCCATTTTACATTACTTGCTACATCATAATCGCTTAATTGTCTCGGTAAGGCTGGGTTTCCATTTTTGTATACAGCCTTTTGGGCATATACTAATGTGTTAGGATATTTTCTTAATAAATCTCCTTTTATCAAAAGCACCAGATCCGGACCCGGTTTCTCTTCATTTTTTCCTAAAGCTTTGTTCCATTTATGGATTTCTTTTATATCGGCTCTTGCATTTTGATTATTGAGCATCGCCTCCACATAAGCCTCATAATCATCACCTAGTTCTACACTGTTCATCGGATCATTGTCATATTCCCAAAAATGACGGAAGTAACTCCCGCGCATGTCAGTTGGGAATTCTCTCCAGAGTAATTCTCTTGAAAACTCATGATTCATTCCCATCAAAAATGATTCGATAAACTCTCTATTCGTTTCCATTAAAGTAATGGTGTTAGGTTCGATTTCACTGATATTAGGTATGATGTAATCAGGTGAAATTTCCTTCAAATAGTCGTACACTGGGATCGGGAATCTGGGATAAGCCATAATAGGCTTATTGTTATTGATATAATTGGCAGTAAAAAATGAGGAAAGCTTCCTATCAAAATTAATTATTGGATCAAGTTTAACTCTGATTTTGTCATGCAAATTCAATGGTAAAACAGCTCTAATTGGCTTTTTAAAGACCTTTACAACATTTGTATTGTTCACCTTTGAGACGAACTTATTCTGAAAACTATCTAGGTAATTCTGCCTTTCTAACAATACCTCGCTATGCTTAAAATAATAGGTGTCTCCAGCTGGAATCTCTTTTCTAATAAATTTTACCTGATCAGATGGTCCATAGAACCCCTCCTGAAAATTGGTACTAATTTTACTATCAAATACTTCCGAATCCACTGTCAAACTTCTTTCCTGACCATTTAAACTTTTATTGGTTATACCATTCAATATGGCTGTTGCTCTTGCTTTTTGATCTTCTGTAAAATCAGAAGGAAGCTTAGACAAAACTTGATTTGTATTGAAATTCACATTTGGAAATTCCAAAATTGCATTAGCTAAATGCTCCATAAAAGAGACAGGAGGATTTGAAACTACACTATTTATAGCCTCTAATGCATTTAGAGTAGGCAATACTATCTTAGGCTCATTTTTGGTAGGAGCAGCTGAGATTTTTCCGTCTGCACCACTAGGTTTATTTAAATTCTGATAAAAACTTTTATTTAAAATATCAAAAGCCCCGTCTTTGCCTTTATTCATCAGCGCAGTTGGAGTAAAATTATTGGCAACTTTCAAAAAAGAACCTGATCGTATCGCTGTTGGCACGGTAGACTTTTTAACTGCACTTTTGATCGTATTCGTTGGATCAAGTTTCATCATCTCAAAAGCTTTTCCGGTAGCATTGATCAAATCAAATTTATCAAGCTTAAATACTTTCTTTGTAGCAAGCGCTTTGGTTGCTCGCTTCATTAATTCACTTTCACGAATTTTTTGATTTGCTTCATTTATATCACCGATCTGCTCCCAAGCCATCTCCATAAATTTCTCCTGATGTTTTTGTACAACCTGTACTCCCAAACCAGCAGCAGATCGGTTACTGGGATGAAGGTTTATCTTATGGACCCAATCATTACTATTTGCAGAGAGTTTTAAGATGCCTTTATGCCATTTCCCGTAAATAGGTGGCGAAATGATAGGATCTTCTTCAACAAGTGGTGAGTAAAAAAATGAGGGATTCACCATTGGAGCTGTATCCTGAAGGTTAAAGGATAAATTCAGAACATCTCTTAATTGATTTTTCAAGTCCTGATCACTCATTGGCCAAGGTGCCGTTTGATAGTCTGGGTGTCTCATAGCTCCCTCCACATACCCCATCGCATCTTCACCGACTGGTTTAATACCAAAACCTATGTCAGTCATTTCCATTTCTCGTTTCCCGATATTTTCCGGAAGTTCTCTGGCTTCAAGAAGCTGAGCTAAACTTTCAAAATCACCTCCTTCATCTACTATAAATGTCCATGTGAAATAATAAGGATAACTCGAAGGATTAGTACCACCATTTATCGCTGATCGGGACCAAGAAGACTTTTGTGCTGGAACACCTTCTGTATCTAAACCTAATCCAGCTAATCTTCCAGTTTCGTATGCAGGCACTAGAAATGCGTGATACAAATTTGGATCATAATCCAAAGATGGGTTTGGATTTGTATACTCGAGTTTCCTTGCACAAAGGACTCTCGAGAGGGCTAAGTCAGGATTTTTGGAAAGTTTACTAGAGAGTTGATTGGCAGGATTCGATGGACTATCTCCCAAATCCTCCAAAACATGGACATGAGCTAACGCAAACGTATCCTTTTCATTACAAAAAACATCTGGTAATGCATCGTTCGTGATATTGATAAAAGGTGTAGGGGTACCTCCTGTGCTTTTCTCAAATTCATTCTCCCTCAAAACAATAAGTGCAAGCCACGGTCTTAGCTTATTACCAACAGGTTTGGCTGGAGTGAATCTCCAAGGAAGGTCTTCTTCATAAAACTCGATGTAACAAAGATTATTCGTCTCATAATTTGTTACACCTTTTTTTGGATGAACACGGATAATAGAATTTGAATTAATACCTAGAATATCCCCCGGCCCCTGAACTTTAACAGTTTTTGTAATACTATGGGTCTGAGAATCCTCCCCTTTTGAAGCTTTGACTTTGGTAGTCACAGTGATCTCAGGTCTTTCAATAGCAGCATTATTGGGTATCGCGTTTCCCAAAAAATCAGCTTCAATGATCTCATTCCCTAAACCTTGTCTCACCCAGGGTAAAAATGAATAACTCGCTAAAACAGAATCTGGCATAATTTATAAGGCTAAAACATCATTTGCTACAACTTGAACACTTTGTTTTCCTTTGACGGAAGAAACTTTTGAAATCTGAATTGCCTCCATATAAGAAAGCTTTTGAGCACCATCTACAACAGCGAGGTCATCAGTACCGACTACTGCATACCCAGGTTTCTGAAGCGTTACTTTCTTTGGATTGACAACTTTAGATTGATTTGCTGATAATACTGATCTACCAACAGCTCCGGTTCTACTAAAGAATGTGGTTTCTTTTTGGCTAAATATTGCAGAAGAATTAAGTCTGTTAATGGCAAAAGTATTATTCGCCTCGTCCATAACATGCTGCTCATATTCTACATCTCTATCGAGCACAGCACCACATTTTAAGCTATCTGTCGAACTTAGTTTTACACCTGAATCTTGTTCATTAAAAGATGGCAAACTTAACTTCTCATTATCTTGGATATCTAGAAAGTTTGCAGGAGCAAATGCTTCTTGGATATATGAGTAGGTAGCATCAGAACTTCCAATTTTGATTTCGATCACTTCAAATTTGGTGAAATCAGAAGGTTTAAATTGACCGAACTTAGAAATCTCTACCTGAAGAGGAACTACTTTTTGACTGATCTCAATTGAGCCACTTGGAACCAAGATTAAATCTTCTTCTGAAGCTAAGCCCTTCATCCTTATTCCAGAAGAATTGGAATTGGTTGTAATACTCCTCCAATTTTGGATGTCTTCCATTGCTTCCGTAAGCAATGGGAATACTTCAATATCCGGCAAGGTGGTATCTCTCTTATCACCCCAAGTGACATCAAACTTAACTTTAACGGAGAAGAATAGAATTTTGAACTTGGCTGTTCCTTTTGCTCTCCAAGGCGTAGGCCCTTGTAATGTAAATTCGAGAGAAAGACTTAGTAGGGTCGTACTTCCAGCTTTTACTGCCAGCCTTGCTCTCGCATCAGCAATAAATAGGAATGGTGAGAATTGGAATAAGACATCAAAGCCAAATTCACCCACTACTTTAAAGCCTGCCACTCCAAAATAAAAATCTATTCCTGCACCAAACTGAACGGTATTAGAAGTAACTGCAAAATAACAGGTAAGCGTCAATCTTGGGTTTCCTGAAAGGATTTTCAAGGTTAAACGCTTCATTGTTGGTATCTGCAAATGCGTTGGTGGATCAAATCGTGGATGAAAACCACCGACAGAAAGAACAAAATCTGGTTTTGCTCCCCAACTTATTCGAAGAACCATATCACCCTCTAAACCGAAGGTTAACACTTTTGAATCAAAAAGGCTTGCATCGAAACTCAGCATACCTTTTTCAAAGTCAATCATTCCTAAGAAAGCCACTTGAATTTTAATCAGTGCTGCATTTTCATCAGGTAAAATCACTCTTAGAACCCCAAGAATTCCGAATCGAACAGGATTGGCAAACTCAATAGCGATTCCTAAATCAACCCGTAAGATTGTAGGCACTCCCCAGGTAATTGCCGCCATTGGACCCAATACAAACTGATCCCTTTTTACGGGAAAAACTTCCTTGATATCAGTCAGTATCTTATTTATGTTGGCAATAATATCTTTTGGAAAAAGAATATTTTGAATGGTACCACTACGTACCCCATCCCTTAGTCTCTCTACTTGAATGGTTCGATGAATACCTAAAATCCCACCTAATCCAGAGATAAAAAATCCAAATCCTAAGGCTATTCCGGTACCAAATTCTACTGAAACTATAAATAAAACTGAGGTACCAGGCTTTCCATCTGGCATTTTACTATTGATAATACCAATTGCTGAAACAGCAAATAGATTCATGAAGGAAAGCTCTATTGCTCCCGCATACTCACCTTTATCTTTATCAAAAAACAGGTAACCTCCTCCAGTAAACACAGGTGTATCCAAAGAAACACCCAACCCAGTTGGAGGTAAGAATTTTATATCAATATTAACAACTCCAAAATTTGGGTTTCCTTGCGGAACTCCATTATTGAAAGAAGGCTTGGTTAATTTTGCCTCAATTCCCAAGCCCTCAACGGAGGCGGAAACAGGACCTAATGTGATATTAGCTCCGGAAAATGCAACTCCAAGGTCAACGCCTGATGCTCCATTATCCTTAAAGGAAATCTTTATTGCATCGAGACTGACTGCACTCCCGAATTTACCATTCACAGGAATTAATGCTTCACTTTGAGCTCCCCCAAAAGAAACACTTAATCCAGACGGCCATCTCAGATCTAAATCGATATCAAACGAGCTTCCAAACTGAAGATCTTTTAAATTAATCTGGCTCGGAAGTAAGTCATCCATTCCCGGGATAACTATCTGGTTTTCAATCAAACCTCCTAAAATAAAATCCCAGTCATTTGAGACGGTTCTACTCAAGCCAATTTTACTTAAATATATCCTTGCAACACTTGGGATATCTACAACCTTCAGCGCATTTGTACTTGGAACAACTTCCCCAATTACATGGAATGCTCCTTGGTTATCAATTTCAATATCAACAGCAATAGAAGTAGGCTCTCCCCCCATACCACTAAAGCCCTCTAACTCTAGCTGACCTTTAAGAGCTATAGTAATTTCTTCACCATTTTTAGTTACCGAAATTTCAGAGACCGTGATTTTTATAGTACCTATATTAAATACGGCACTACTTCCAATAGTCGCGGAGAAGTTACCTACCGAAGGAACATTAAAACTTACTTCGATTTTAGCTTGCTGATCAGATTCATCTTTGAGTCCGGGAATTTCAAGTTCGCCTTCAAACGAGAATGGATACTCTAAACTATCAGGGGTAAATGAAATTTGAAGCTCTTTTATAGTAAATGCAAACCCACCAATCTTTATTTTCTGATCTTGAGAAAGCGAGATGCTATACTTTTGGTTTGCTTTCGTGTATTGAAAACCAATTCCAATTTCTGCCGGTCCTGAACCATCCTCTTGCTCAAATCCTGAAAACCCTAAAGCTGCCTCCGCACTAATACTTTCTAAATCTCCATTGAGAATTCTTAAATCAAACTCTTCTATAAATAGACTAACATCCCCTAGCTTTAATTCAGTTTTATTTCCTCCAGGGTTAGCTTGAATTGTATAATCATTTCCATTTGCTAATTGGAAATTAAATGCCAAAGAATTATTTCCGTCATCACAGGCAGGAATAGTTAAGTTCCCCGCAAATACAGCATCAGTTAGATTTCCATTCTGTATTGCAAATCCAAATTGAGAGAAATCAAAAGTCAAACCACCAATAGAAAAGCTTGGTAAAGGACTGGCCGAAAAACTAAGCTTATTCTGAGGGGAATCGTAGGATATTGAAACATCGATGAAGTCATCGCCTCCTGGTAACTTAAACTTAGAAGCTCCAGAAATAGATTGCATACTTCCGTTTGCAACTATTACACTTAGGTTAATGTCTTTTACCTCTAACCCATTGCCTTCTAGAGTCCCTGTTGATGAAATTAGAACCGTATAACTAGTACCCCCATTAGCGACTGAAAAAGTAAAGTTTAGCCCTCCCCCATTCGTGAAAAAGGGCATATTTATAGCCCCTTCTAAATCTCCGGATTCAAAACTGCCATTTCTGATTAAAAAGGCTAAAGTGGAAATATTTAAAGTAAATATTGCTAATTCTACCGCAGGAAGATTTGTTGCTGAAATTGAAAAATCCTCATTCCCATTCTTGGAATAATTTACTGCAACATTAAATGGCTGGTTTGCTTGAGTCAGTTCCGGAATATGAAATCCTGCCGATCCGTTGGCATTTTGCACACTTCCATTATCAACAGTAATACTAAATACAACATCTGAAAGAACAAACATGCCGAAGTTTGAACTCTGACCCGAACCATCAATAGCAATTGAATAACTATTCGATCGTGCTATGGCAACATCAAAACCCAGGGGCGTTCCATCAAATACCGGCAAGGTCACCTCACCATTAACAGCAGCAGAAAAGTTTTGATTCTCCTTACTTTCGATTCTAATCTGATCAAAATGGAGATTAAAGCTATCCAAATCTGCAGTGACGTCAGTTAACTCAATAACATAAATTGGGTCAGCCCCGGAGGTGTCAATAGAAATATTGAAATTAAAGGGCTGGCTAAGGCCAGGAAGCAGTAATGATCCGGCTCCAGATAAGGTTTGGGGGTTACCATTTTGAACTGTCAGGCTAAAACTTTGGAAGTTCAAGATGACTGGTCCAAATTCAATCGTATTTTGATCTGGAGTTCCTGTCAGTTCAAGCGTGTAATCCTGCCCCGTATTTCCTACAGCCATTTCATATTGAATTCCCGCTCCTCCTGTAGCATCTGGCAATTTGAATACCCCATTTGCTTCGCCATTTTGGAAAGCACCATTGCTAATCACAAATTGTAAAGACGACATTTGAAGTTCCCCTCCAAATAAATCCACATCTAGCGGATTTTGAAGGTTAACTTCGTATCTATTTTGAATTTGTGAATAGGTTAAAGAAACAGAACTTACCGAATCAAAACCCGGAATTTGTAAAGAAGCAGATCCAGAGAAATCCTGTAACACGCCAGCTTGTACATTTAAAGAAATCTGTACTTGATTCAGCTCAAAATCTCCAAATCTCACAAACTGAGATCCACTATTTACGGCAATTTGATAGTTTTCATTTCTGTCGAATGAAACTGAAAAATCTAAATTTCCTCCATCATCAAAAACAGGCAAAGTCAAGCTTCCAGAAGCGCTTGCTGAAAACTGCTGTCCTTTTTGACTAGATAAGTTAATCTGGGTAAAAATGAGATTAAAGCCTCCTATTTCTGCATTGACGTTATTTATTTGGATTGCATACGCTGAGTTATCTCCATTTAAAGTAGCATCAAAAGAAAATCCAAAAGACTCACTTAAACCTGGTAATTGTAATTGTCCAGCTCCATTGATATGATCCAATTGGTTACTGACTACGGCTAGTTCAAAGGAGTTGACCTCAAGAATAATAGGGCCAAAATTCAGAATATTATCCTGAGGATTACCGGTCAATTGAATGGTATAATCTTCCCCTTGGTTTCCAATGGCCAAATCAAATGAGATCCCTGCTCCATCGGTAGTATCAGGGAATTTGATTTTACCATTTATCAGACTGCTTGAAAAAACCCCGTTAGTAAATTTGAATTGAATTTGTGAAAAATCAATCTTACAACCAGCAACTTCAGGAAGCCCAAAATTATTAGCTGCAATTGTTAAATTTTCATTTTGATTTACTCTATTAAACTGTATCCCAATTTCTATTGGAGCACCAGAACTAATCTCTGGAATAGTTAATTCTCCATTTCCCGTAATATCCTGTAATTGCCCATTTTCATAGAGCATCTCGTATTGCTGAAGGTTCAAATCAAACCCTCCATGAGACAAACTTTGATTTCCGGGATTACTTACGTCTATTTTCAACCGATCAGTCTGCGCATCTTCAAATTCCACGTTGAAATCAAGCTGTCCATTTGAAAACAAAGGGATTCCCAAATTCCCTTCCCAAGTACTTAAAACCAGATTTCCATTTTTATGAATTTTCAGAAAAACCGTATTGAAAGTAACTGTACCAAAACCTATTGGGATTGGAGAGAAATTGGTTCCAGTAAATTCAAAATGAGGATCTACAAAACTAAAATCAAAAGTTGTCTTAACTGGCTGCTGCGTGGAAGAATCTACGATTCCAGGTAATTCTGCCCATCCATTGATATCAATATCAGGAGGCGAGGCGGTATGACTTGTTACTTCTATTTGCTCAAAAAATATGGAGACGCTTCCTTTCTTAAGTTCTTGCCCTTGTGGATTCTGAGCTTGATATTGTACATCTCCGTTATTTAAAAGCTGTACATTAAAATCGATTTTCCCAGGCCCATTATTTACATCATCCAAGAAGTCAAAGACCAATTCTCCACTTATCTGAGTTCCTGCCTGAAAGTCCCCATTTTGAATTACTAGAGTGAGCTCATCTATTGTTGCTTGAAACCCTTGAAGTCTAGCAGCTGGGATATTATTAGCTGAACCATTGAAAATCCCATTCCCATAGGAAATATCTAATGAAACTTGGTGGGGACCAGAACCATCTTGATTTTGTAAGCCTGGCAATAGTGCTTCAATGGAGCATTGTAATTGAGTAAGGTTAGCGCTAGTAAAAGCCAAAGAGGAACTGGTAATAGTTAATTCAACCCCGTGGATTTTAGATTCAATCGGCTCTTTTTGATTAATAAAAAATTCCTTAACGCCGTTTGTTTCTCTTATTTCGATAGTATAAGGGATTTTAGAAAGCTCATCTGTTACTCGATCCCTCAAGGACAAAAGTTGCGTTTCTCCCTCTACCAACAATTCATCTATTTGATCTCCAGCATCATTTAGCTTAATTCTGAACTGCTTTAATACCGACTCTAACTCATGTAAAAAAAATGCTTGATTATCAGCAAAGAGATCATTTGTAGCCTGAATGATATACTGATTTGAAACCTTTGAAATATCTACCGGAAGTTTTGTCGGTACATCTAACTGATCCTTAAAATGCTCAAACACTATTTCAGCTGTGTCTGCTGGGTTTGCAATAATTTGATCAAGCTGGGACTTTAATTGGCTCAATCCTAAATCAGAGAGCAAAGATTCAAATGGTATGTTGACAACCGACATAAAAAATTGTTTTTAAAAGCTAAATAAAAACACAACGAATTAATTTAAATAGATTGGGTAACAATAAAAAATATCAACCTATAAATACTCTAAAAAAAATTGTATTGGGAAATATAATTCAAACAAAAGATATTTTTGTGCAATTTAATAGCTGCAAAATTCAATAATTTTAAAACATCAAGATGCTGGTTCCCAATTCCCCAAAAAGCAAAAAAGCAGACCCAATTAGATCTGCTTTTTTGATATTCCTCGACCTTTCTATCTAATTATTCAAAATCTCATTTACGATTGCTGGGCTGATTTCACTATAATCCTTAATATAAAAATGGCTTTCCGGTAATTCTTCTTTGGAATGGGAGGATAAAACAGCGACAACTTTCATTCCCGCCTCCAGCCCGGCAGTGATTCCAGAAAATGAGTCCTCGAAGACTAAACAATTTACAGGATCAATTTGAAGATTTGCCGCAGAGCTAAGGTATACTTCTGGATCAGGTTTGTGCTTTTTTACATGCTCACTTGCCAAAACTGAGCCGAAATATGGAAATAGATTCAACATATTCGCTATCAACTCCAGATTGGCCAAAGGAGCGGAGGTTGCAACGCCTGTTTGGAAAGAATCCTTTTTCAAAGCATGAAAAAAATCTAGAAAACCATGAATTGGCTCTACATGATTTTTATAAATTTCTCTAAACAAGCCTTCTTTTTCTTCCTCAAGTTCTAATAATTCTACCCCTTCTATCTTCCTTCCAAAAAAATGACTCATTATATAAGAGTTACTTTTACCATACATATGCGCTTCAAACTCTTCTTCTGAAGGATAAATGTTTCTCTTGGCAAAAAACTCTTTGAATGCAACGGAATGGAACGGATTTGTATGACAAATCACTCCATCCATATCGAAAATGACCGCTTTTCCTTGATTCATTTTAAAATTTAAATAAACAAGTTGTTCCTTAAATACATTTTGGAAAAACCTATTTTGAAACTTTGGCCTTACTTATTATCAAATTCTGCTATGACATGTTCGATTATATCGCAGCATTCATGAATTTGATCCTCAGTCATTACCAATGGAGGAGCAAACCTAATTATATTTCCATGGGTGGGTTTAGCTAAAAGACCATTTTCAGCCAATCTGATGCAGATATCCCAAGCTGTTGTACTTTCTTCTGTATCATTGATTACTACTGCATTCAATAAACCTTTCCCACGAACCAGTTTAGCAATAGCGTATCTTTCTACCATTTTCCCCATGCGCTCTCTAAAAATCTCACCTAATTCTCTGGCATTCTTGGCTAAATTCTCATCTTTTACAACTTCAAGAGCCGTCATTGCTACTTTTGCGCCTAGAGGATTCCCCCCAAATGTTGATCCATGCTGACCTGGCTTAATCACATTCATTATTTCGTTATCAGCCAATACTGCAGAGACGGGGTAAAATCCTCCTGAAATCGCCTTTCCTAAAATCAACATATCCGGCTTGGTATAGCTAGCCTGCTGCTCGCAATGTCCCTGGCAAGAACAATTACCACATACAGCTAATAAGGAGCCAGTTCGAGCGATACCAGTTTGAATTTCATCTGCAATTAAAAGCACATTCTTTTCAGAACAAACTTCTTTGGCTTTCTTAATATAATTCTCTGATGGCGTATAAACCCCAGCTTCTCCTTGGATAGGTTCAACCAAAAAAGCCACGACATTTGGATCTTGCAGCGCATTTTCCAATGCTTCTACATTATCATAAGGAATCTTGAGGAATCCGCCAGTATAGGGTCCGAAATTTTTCCTGGCATTTTCGTCATTTGAAAAAGATATAATCGTGGTTGTTCTACCGTGAAAATTATTTTCAGCTACAATGATTTTCGCCATATTTTCTTCAACGCCCTTTTTTTCATAGCCCCACTTTCTAGCTATTTTTATGGCCGTCTCGACTCCTTCTGCCCCAGTATTCATTGGAAGTACTTTATCGAAACCAAAATACTCTGTTATATATTTTTCGAAGGGGCCTAAAACGTCATTATGAAAAGCCCTTGAGGTAAGAGTTAATATTCCAGCTTGCTCAATCAAAGTATTTTTAATTCTTGGATGGCAGTGACCTTGGTTAACTGCTGAGTAAGCTGAGAGGAAATCATAGTATTTTTTACCTTCCACATCCCAAAGAAAAACACCCTCTCCTTTGGCAAGAACAACCGGTAATGGATGATAATTATGAGCTCCGTATTTATCTTCCAATTCAATAGCTTTAGAGCTTGAAGTGATAGTCTGCATGTTTTTCTTATTTTTGTATCTCAAAATGTGACTTCTACGGCAAAAATAGAATAATTGCCGTTACCTATAGGTATGAAATCAGAAAAGAACAGCCAAAATCCATCTAATTCAGCATCAGAAGATTACTATTTTAATGAAAATGGCTTAATGGTTTTTACGAAACACTATCATTTGAAGAGGGGTTATTGCTGCGGAAACGGGTGTAAACACTGCCCTTACCCAAAAGGTTGAATTAAAAAGGAATAATTTTAAATTCCTGTGTTGTTAATTCCCAAAAAGTTCCGATATTTGCAGACTCATTACAGAAACGCATACAAATTACGATACAATATCATGGCAAAAGTTTGTGACATTACCGGAAAAAGACCTCGCGTAGGTAACAACGTGTCCCATGCAAACAACAAAACCAAGCGTAGATTCTACCCAAATCTTCATAAGAAGAATTTCTACGTTCCTGAGGAAGACGCATGGATCACACTTAAAGTGTGCACTAAGGCATTGAAGACTATCAATAAAAAAGGTATCTCTGCAGTTTTGAAAGAAGCTCAGGAATCTGGCATGATCGTAATCAGATAATCAAAGTCACTACCTTAAATAAACACGAAGATGGCTAAGAAAGGAAATAGAGTACAAGTGATTTTGGAATGCACAGAGCATAAGACTTCTGGCATGCCAGGTACTTCAAGATATATCACTACTAAGAACAGAAAAAACACAACTGAAAGATTGGAATTGAAAAAATTCAACCCAATTCTTAAGAAAGTTACTGTTCATAAAGAAATCAAGTAATTTAGCTCAGGAGTTATCCTGTAAAACGACAAAGATATGGCTAAGAAAGTAGTAGCAACCCTTAAGAAAAAAGATGGTGTAACTTACGCTAAAGTCATCAGAGCTGTAAAGTCTGATAAGACTGGCGCTTATACCTTCAGAGAAGAGATGGTTCCTTCCACTATGGTGCAGGAAACATTGAACAAATAATTGCCAAGTGCACTTCATGCATTTAAGTCCCTCTGGTCAAAGGTCAGCAGGGACTTTTTCGTTATATTCCGTTTTTAAATTCAATCACCATGGGAATTTTTGGTTTCTTTTCTAAAGAAAAAAAAGAAAGTCTGGATCAGGGCTTACAGAAATCAAGCGAAAACATTTTTTCTAAACTCAGCAAAGCTGTTGTCGGAAAATCAAAAGTCGACGAAGAAATCTTAGATGAGTTGGAAGAAATTCTAATCACATCAGATGTAGGTGTTGACACCACGATAAAAGTGATTCGAAGAATCGAAGAGCGGGTGGCAAAAGATAAATATGTCACAACTGATGAACTAGATCAAATCCTAAAGCAGGAAATCATTGGGCTGTTAGAAGAAAATAATACCCAGGATTTACTTGATTTTGATATCCCCGAAGATAAAAAACCATATGTAATTATGGTTGTTGGAGTGAATGGTGTAGGGAAAACAACTACTATAGGAAAACTTGCACACCTATTTAAAGCTGCCGGAAAAAATGTAGTTCTTGGTGCAGCTGACACTTTTCGGGCTGCTGCGGTAGATCAACTTATCCTTTGGGGTGATCGCGTAGGAGTACCCGTTGTCTCCCATGGAATGAATACAGACCCAGCTTCCGTAGCTTTTGATACAGTTAAAAAAGGTATTGAATCTAAAGCAGATGTGGTCATCATAGATACTGCGGGGAGGCTGCACACCAAAGTTAACCTGATGAACGAATTGGGTAAAATCAAACGCGTCATGCAAAAATTTGTTCCGGATGCTCCACATGAAATCCTTTTAGTACTAGATGGGTCTACTGGTCAAAACGCATTTATTCAAGCAAAAGAATTCACTAAAGTCACAGAAATCACTTCACTAGCGATTACAAAACTTGACGGAACAGCTAAAGGTGGTGTAGTGATCGGAATTTCCGATCAATTCAAAATTCCAGTGAAATACATCGGCGTTGGAGAAAAAATGACTGACCTTCAGTTATTTAATCGGAAGGAATTTGTAGACTCACTCTTCAGCAAGAAGTAATTTATTCTCTACCCAAATTAAATACCTTGATACGCATCAAGGTATTTTTTTTGAAAAAACTTGAACCATAATTTTTTTTTACCGTAATTTAATATGATATCATTTTAACATCATATTGAAATGGAAAAAATAAACAAACCATCCTCAGGATATATCTTTGTCCTACTTGACTTGGCTTTTATAGCCATTGCCGTTTACGCATTTGTAAATGAAATCCTAATCTTGGGAGCAGGATCAGTTTTAGCTTTTATACTAATAATACCCGGCTTCTTTATAGTTGAACCAAATAAGGCGATGGTCTTACTTCTTTTTGGTGAATACAAAGGAAGTGTCAAAGCAAATGGATTCTTTTGGGTGAATCCTTTTATGACTAAAAAGAAAATTTCCCTTCGTGTTAGAAACTTTGAGAATAAACCACTTAAAGTGAATGATAAAATAGGTAATCCCGTCATGATAGGTACTATTGTAGTTTGGCAGGTAGAAGACACTTTCAAAGCTACATTTGATGTAGATGATTATGAGAATTTCGTTCATTTACAAACTGATGCTGCAGTGAGAAAAATGGCGGGATTATACCCTTATGATAATTTCGAATCTGAAGAAGCAGAAGTGACTTTACGCTCAGGAGTAGAGGAAGTAAATCATTCCTTAGAAGCTGAAATAATTGAACGTCTCAATCATGCAGGTATAAAAGTGATCGAAGCAAGAATTTCCCACTTAGCTTATTCTTCAGAAATTGCTTCCGCAATGCTTCAAAGACAACAGGCGACAGCGATTGTGGCAGCTCGTCAAAAAATTGTTGAAGGTGCTGTAGGTATGGTCGAAATGGCTTTGGAGGACTTGAAAATGAAAGATATCATCGAGTTTGATGACGAGAAAAAAGCTGTGATGGTTTCAAATTTGATGGTGGTACTTTGTTCAGATAAGAGCGCTAGCCCAGTGCTGAATGTTGGGACTTTACACCAATAAACATGGCTAATCGAGTTTTCAATGAAATACAAACCTACCGTGGGACATGGATCATGTATTTGATCCTACTCTTTGAGTTGCCCACGTTAGTTTTGCTTCTTGTTTTCTTCTTCCGGGCAGATGATAAATCTGAAATGGGAATTGCATTGATTGTTATGGTCAGTACATTACTACTTATTTTTCTTTTTATTCTTAATCTGAAATTAGAAACAAGAATCGATGACAGTGGGGTTTCTTTCAGATATTTCCCATTTATTCGAAATTGGAGAAAAATAGAAAAAGACCGCATTTTATCTATTCAGGTGATCAATTATAGTCCAATAACAGATTATGGTGGCTGGGGATTAAAAGGTAATAAGACTGCGAAAGCCTACAGCATCTTAGGAAATGAAGGATTATTGATATCTACGGGCGAGAAAAAAAAGATAATGATTGGTACATCAAAAGCTAAAGAGCTACGAATGTTCCTGGAAAATTGGAAGGAGGAATAGTGTATGGCTAGAAAAAAGGCCTTTGCATTGAGACTGGATGAAAAAATGATGAAGGCATTAGAAAAATGGGCATCCGATGAATTTAGAAGTACCAATGGTCAACTGGAATGGATTGTTAGGGAGGCTTTAAAGAAAAACGGAAGACTTCCAAAAAATGAAAATGAGTAGCTTTAACTTGCGGGGTAATTTTTAAAAGGATAAAATTAAGAAGTAATTGAAATTCAGAACCCTCCATAAATCACAAGTGTCACTATTGATTTTATTTGGCTTGTTTTTTTCTTAGCCCAATAAATTCATTAGCACAAGAAGAGTCAACAGAAGTTTCCTAAAAGGAGCTTAAACAATAAGCTAAGATCGAAAAAGCAAAAGAAGTAAATCGAAAAGCTAGAAAAAGAAAGTTAAGCAAAATACTTCTGTTTCATTATTCCAACTCGGGCATATAAAGCAATTCTTCGTTTTCAAAATCATAAAGTGTCAATGCCCGAAGTTCATAATAGGCCATCCAATAATCTTTTAACGAATTAAAGAAAGCTCTCTTGTTAGTATCTTTTTCATTTTGGGCAATATTCAAGTCTGATATAGTGACATTACCCGTCTGATATCTATTTAATGCAATTTGATATCTTTTCTCCGCTACTTCATCTGATTTTTTTGTAACAACAATCCTCTCTCGAATCATTAAGAAATTTCTGACTTTTGTAAATATTTCCTGCTCAAAATTGATCGTCTCCTGCTCTACTTCATATTCAGTCAATTGCTGATTAGCTAGAGCTTGTGACAATCGGGCTTTATTTCTGCCCCAATCAAGAATAGGCACAGAAATACCTAAGTTTACTAAGGCTTGTGTATTAGGGTTATTGTAAATATCTGACCAAGTAAATGCTGCATTGTTATATCCATAACTTGCATTCAAATTCATAGCCAGTCGCTGACCTTTTGCATCTGCCAATTGGGCTTCTGACTCTAACCTTCTTCTGTCAAAACCAAGTGCTTCAGCCCTATTTTGGAATGCATATTCGATAGCCTGATTTACATCAACATGGAATTGAGGAATATCATCAGGAGGATGTAATTTAATTTTAGCATTTTGATTTAAACCAATATATGAATTAACGGCAAGGGAGGATTTTTCGAGATCTAGCTGTGCTTGTGCGAGATCCTGCTTAGCCTGTAATGTCTGCAGTTCTACCTGTAAAAGTTTGTCTTCGAAAGTAGCCCCGATTTCATATCTCTTTTTTTCAATGGAATAAATATCCTCCGTGTTTTTTAGGTTTTTTGAAGCAATATCAAAATTTACTTGGGCAATCAAATAATCAAAAAACAACTCTGTGACCATCATAGAAATCATTTCTGACTCTTGGACAAATTCTCTTTTACTCTCCTCAAAAATGAGTGGCTCAATTTTTTTGTCCCATTTATATGGATTATAAGCAAATATCGGTTGGGTCAAACTTATATTAACAGGAACTCCAGACCATCTAGTTTGAACATCAGAATCACTGGCTAGAAAATTATCAAATCTGTTGGTAGAAGTATTGACGGATATTGTTCCTCCTGTCGGGGCAATTACTTGTTGGAGTCCCAACCCCAAATCAATAAAATTTTGGTTTACCTCCCTAAATTCAATTGTACCATCTGGTTGCTCTACGCGGTTGAAGGCTTGCGAGTAAGTTGGAATATTACCAGACAATCTCAATTGTGGGTTATAATTAGATTTAAAAAACCGATATCTCCAGTATCTATTCTCTTTTCTAGTTTTGGCTCTGAGCGAAGCAGGCGATCGGTCTTTAGCTCTTTGAACCATCTCCTGCAAAGAATACGAGACAGAATCTTGCGCGTATGATCCAAAAGTAAATGCTAAAGTCAGAGCAAAAATTACTAAAACTGTGACTTTTGAAGAGAGAGAATAATTCATAGAATAAAATAGAAAAACCAACCTAGATAGATTTAAACTAAATTAATGATAGTTTAATGGGAACCAAAAGACTTTTATCCTACAAATGCTAAAACTTCCGAAAGACTTAAAAGAATATTAATAGCTGTGCTACTCAACCTACTTTAATTAAATTGCGGGCGTAAAATCTCCTGTTGAATGAAGTCTCTTATCAGTTTTGTTATCCGCTATGTTCCAAGACCCTTTTTACAAAAAGTAAGCCCCTTGGCATTGAGGTTTTTAGCTCTATTCAACAAAGGCAATAATGTGTATTGCCCAGTCTGTGACCACAGCTATAAAAAGTTTTTACCATACGGCCGAATCGCAAGAGAAAATGCACTTTGCCCTAATTGTTTAGCTTTGGAAAGACATCGATTGATGTGGCTTTTTCTAAAGGGAAAAACTGACTTTTTCACCTCAAAACTTAAAGTTTTACATATAGCTCCTGAGCATTGTTTTATTGATAGATTCGAAGCTATATCAAATCTTGAATACATCACTGCTGATTTGGAGTCTCCTCTTGCTAAAGTTAAAATGGATGTCCACAAAATTCCCTTTGAAGAAAATACTTTTGATGTAGTGTTTTGTAACCATGTGATGGAACATGTGGAAGATGACCTAGTAGCTTGCGCAGAAATTAACCGAGTTTTAAAAAATGATGGTTGGGGAATAATTCAATCACCAGTTTACGACCTTGATAAAACCCTAGAAGACAAAACCATCAAAGATCCGGCAGAAAGGGAAAGAGTATTTGGTCAGCGAGACCATGTTAGGAAATATGGAAATGATTATGCAGCTAGATTACGAAAATCTGGAATTAAGATTGAAGCAAATCAATTCGTTAAAGAACTATCAACAGAGGATATAAAGAAATATTCTCTACCTGAAAAGGAGGTGATATTTGTTTGTAGGAAAGGAAATTAACCCCTGAATATTTTTCTAGTAAGTTCAAAAATCAACCCGAATCCATAAGCGCATAATTGAAAAAATGAGGTAGCTAAGCTATAAAAACCTACCAAGATTGACTGGTAACTTATACTTGAATTAACAAAGATAGCAAGGAACCAAAATATCAAAATGGTTAATAGGGGAAGGAAAATTTGGAAATCGAAAATCCCCGATATAAAGACACCAAGACAATATAAAAGGAATAGACTAGGTAAAAGATGTACTACTTTAATAGCCTCCGGATGAAATCTAGAGACGTTCACCCGATTCCTTCCAAATTCAAAGCCTTGTTTAGCAAATGAAAGTATGGTGTTTTTCCTCTTATGATAAACAAAAGCCTCTTCAACTAACTCCAACTTAAATCCAGCTTTTTTAATACGGATACTCCACTCAATATCTTCGCCTCGATTTGGATCTATGAAGCCACCGGTTATTTCAAAAACTTTACGAGAAACTCCCATATTAAAACCTCGAGCCTGATATTTTTCTGGGTTTTTTAGTTTCCCACGAATACCGCCAGTTGTCCAGAATGAAGTCATTGCAAAATCCATAGCCTTTTGGAGTGGACTAAAATCTTCCATTGCGGCATCCGGACCGCCAAATGCATCAAGCTCTCTTGCTCTAATAGCTGTTTTTAAGACTTCTAAGTAGTCCTTGGGCAAAATAACATCTGAATCAAGGATAACAAAAAACTCTCCTTGAGCGAGCTTCATTCCATCATTCCTTGCAAATCCTTGACCTTGGTTCCTTTGATAGCGATAGTTAATCGGGATTTTATCCTGAAATTCTCTTACGATGTCATCAGATTTAATCGTGGATCCATCATCAATAACTATTACTTGAAATGACTGAAAGGATTGAGAAACCAGACTTCTAAGAAGTTCTTTTAGTTCATCAGGTCGGTTATAAACTGGTATGACAACCGAGAAATACATTAATACTCAAAATTTAACTCTTCATCAATTTTGTATTCCGTTTCTTTTGATTGATTTGAAGTCATTAACTCTGCAATAAACCCAGTTACAAATAATTGAACCCCAATAATCAGGGCTACGAGCGCCAAAAAGAATAATGGTTTCTCTGTGATTTCCCGGACCTGTAGACCTTTGCTTAAACCATAGACTTTTTGGAAAATAAGCCAACAAGTAATTACAAAGCCTGAAAAAAAAGATAATGTACCTAAGAGACCGAAAAAATGCATGGGTTTCTTTTTATATCGATGTACGAAAGAAACAGAAATCAAGTCCAAAAACCCATTCAAAAACCTTTCGATTCCAAATTTTGAGTAGCCGTACTTTCTTGCCTGATGCTGAACAACCTTTTCTCCGATTTTTGGAAAGCCATTCCATTTTGCAAGTAATGGAATATAGCGGTGCATTTCGCCATAAATCTGGATATTCTTAACGACCTTCTTCCTATATGCTTTTAGCCCGCAATTAAAATCATGTAGCTTGATGCCGGAAATCCACCGGGTAACAGCATTAAAAAATCTTGATGGAATCGTCTTTGAAATAGGATCATGCCTTTCTTTTTTCCATCCCGAAACAACATCATAACCACCTTCTTTAATGAGTTCGTATAATCCTGGGATTTCATCAGGGCTATCTTGAAGATCAGCATCCATGGTAATCACTACATCCCCTGAAGCTTTTTGAAAACCCGCATCCAAAGCAGCAGACTTTCCATAATTCCTGTTGAAATTTAATCCTTTTACAGTTGGGAATTTTAAAGTAAGCGCATTAATGACTGTCCAAGACTCATCAGTGCTCCCATCATTAATAAAAATAATTTCATGAGAAAAGCCGTGATCATTCATGACACGGCTAATCCATTGAGTTAATTCAGTGATTGATTCCTCTTCGTTAAATACAGGAACGACTACGGAAATTTGAGGCATAGTTAGTAATCCAGAGACTTATCTCGCTTCTTCAAAATTGCAGCCAAAATTAAAGCAATTATAGCGTATATGACAATCCCAATTCCAAAACTAGTTAGTTGCCCTTTTAAAGTGAACTGATTAGTGGTGCTAGCTCGCATTTCTTCAAGTTGCCCTGGGGGTAGGGAATCAGGCGAAGCACCAAAATTTTCCATCATTTTTAGGCTGTTTTCAAAAGCTAAATCTGCTAATACACCGGGAAGGGATGGGTCAATGACATGAAATAGTAAAATCTGTCCCAATAAACTGATTATCCCAGAAATTAATATTGCAATAAAACTAAAATTGAAAGCTACACCAAAAGTCATAAACCCACCTAACTCAGTCCTATACTGCCTTCCAAAATAGATGATCAATGCAAAGAAGACGACCAAAGCTACTAAGCCAAACCAGGCTGACCCCAATAAAGTCGCATCAATAAAATATGCAATAAAAGTCAAGGCAAGTGATATCAAACCAATTGTTAAACCTGGTTGAATTGCCGCTTTAAAAGGTGATTGTTGTTCTTCCATAATTTTCTAGTTAGGGTTTTTTCTCAAAATAATTGAAATAATAATAGTAAAAAAAAGTCCGGGGATGATTTTCCAAATAGCATCATTTAATGCAATGTCGGTTTTACGCATCATTTTAACACTTTCTAATGTCGCATCGTAAGAATTTTGACCGACCTGAGAAACAATTGTGTCCTTACTTTGTACTAAAGTATCAATTTTTGAAGACTTTATTAATTCAAAAAGATTTATATCAATTGTTAGGAATAACCATATCCCTAAGAATGAAATAATCGCGATTATCATGTAGGACACGAAACCAACGCTCATTCCTTCTGCAAATGAGATATAGCCTTGGTTTGAATAATCTTTAAAATACCTGAGTGCTAAATAGACTGAAATAGGAATTATTACATAACCAAAAATGAGATTTAGTGTCGTTGGATCATCTCGGAAAAAGGATAAAGTAAAAAATGACACTAAACCCAATATACCCCCGAGTACACCAAATAGGTAGGCGGATTTAAAGTATTTATTCATCTATAGAAATCAATTCACCCTTTTGAATGATGTATTTTACTTTTCCTTTTAAGTTCAATCCAAACCAAGGTGAATTTTGAGAATTAGATTTATTGGAAGATCTATCATACAACCAATTCTCATTTGGATCAAAAATAGTCCAAGATTCATCGTCATCTCCAATAATAGAAGTTGGACCTGATGTCAATTTTTGTATGAGCAAGGGCCAAGTCAACTCTTTTTCTAGCATGACAAGAGCTGGCAAAAAGGTCTGCAAACCAACCATTCCAAATGATGCAAGATCGAATTCCATGAATTTAGAATCAAAATCCTGCGGTTGGTGATTGGAAACTATCGCATCAATAGTACCATCTTTCAGTCCCTCCATAAGGGCAATTCTATCTATAGAGCCTCTAAATGGCGGTTTAACTTTAAAGTTTGGATCAAAATCCATCAAATCTCCATCTGAAAAAAGCAATTGATAGATAGAAACATCGCAAGTGATATTTAAACCTTCAGCTTTTCCTTTTCTAATCAATTCCACTCCTTTGGCGGTGCTGATAGTTTGAAAATGGACTTTACCGCCAGCATATTTCAAAATCTCAAGATTACGTTGAATGGCCACATCCTCTGCTAAGCTTGGAATTCCTTTCATACCTAGCATAGTAGAATTTTCACCTTCGTGCATTTGACCAAAACTGGCGATCAAAGGATCGTATGCGTGATCGAATAAAACTCCATTGAACTTTTGAAGATATTGAAGGATCTTCATATACCGGTCTCCATTTGCAAGAGTTTTGATTCCATCTCCAAATATGGTTACGCCAGATTGATGATGCATATCCAAAATTTCAGTTAAGTCCTCACCATCTGTATTTTTTGTTACAGCACCTTGAATAATTAACCTTAAAGGATATTTTTTCGCCTTGTTTAAAACAAAGTCTACTTCATTTTTACTTTGAATTACAGGCTCAGTATTTGGTAGAATTACTGCTGAAGTAAATCCGCTTGCCAAAAGAGATTCACATAAAGACTCTATTGTTTCTTTATATTCCAACCCTGGATCTCCTACCATGCACCTCAAGTCAATCCAACCCTTAGATAACATAAAGGAAGATGCATCAACTTCTTGGGTGATAGCAAGATCAGGCTTTTCAGACTCTGGAAACAATTTCCCACTATGAAAAATAAAACTCTGAGCTTTTTCAACTCCGGAAGGGTTGATCAACTTTAATCCTTTAAAGAGAATTGACATGGATTTTTACTTTGATACAAAACTGCAACAATATTCTAAAAATGAAAAGTGAAATTGAATTGAGTTAAACAAAAAAAAGCCAGCTGGTTTAGCT
>NZ_JBCLWJ010000015.1:0-136920 GCF_039563885.1 Algoriphagus sp. SE2
CTTAAGTAAGGAGAGGCTTTTTTTATGTTTTTTTACTCATGATCTGTATACCTCTAACTTCAGGATGAAGTCTTTCAAAATCTAATTGATATGTAAAAACCTTCGTAAAACCCATATTTTCATAAAACCTCTTGGCTTGAGGCTTTTCAACCATCGCTTCTAGCCAGATATTATCTAGTCCATTGGCTTTGGCAACTTGTTCGACGTAAGCCATCAATTCTTTTGCAACACCTTTGCCATGTACTGAGGCATCTAGGTAGAGTCTATGAAGCTTCATGGCATTGGGGATTTCTATCTCCCTGGGAGAAAAAGGGAAGTCATATTTTAAAATCCCAACGGTTCTACTTTCATGTTCCACAAAAAAATAATGGCTTCTTTCCCTAGAAAGCTCCTTTTTCACATTTTCAGGATTATAACATAACTCTAAATACCAATCTCCTCCATCTATCCAAAAATCTTCATATGCATTTTTATAAACTCTTTCCATTAAGCTAAAGAGCTTTGGTTGATCTTCTGGGTGTATGGGGATTAATGAAAGTTTTGAATTAATAACAATCATGGAAATTGAATCAAAGCGTAAGATAGAAACAATAAAAAACCACAGCCATATTTGACTGTGGTTTTCAATATGAAAATCGTTAAATCTTACTTTCTTGAAATAGCTTTCTTAGCAGCTTTGACGATATTTTCGGCATTCAGGCCATACTTTTCTAACAATTGAGCGGGAGTTCCAGATTCTCCGAAACTATCATTCACACCAACATACTCAAGAGGTGCTGGATAATTTCTTGTTAGCGTTTGAGCGACACTGTCTCCCAAACCACCATTAATTTGATGCTCTTCAGCAGAAACTGCACATCCCGTTTTTTTGACTGATTCCAAGATTGCTTCCTCATCCAAAGGCTTAATAGTATGGATATTGATCACTTCAGCGTGAATTCCTTCTTCTCGAAGCATAGCTTCAGCAACAACCGCTTCCCATACAAGATGACCCGTGGCGAAAATGGTGACATCCTTCCCGTCGATCATTTTCCATGCTTTACCAATTTCAAATTTCTGATCAGCAGGAGTGAAGATTGGCCAACTTGGTCTTCCAAATCTCAAATAAACTGGCCCCTCGTACTCAGCAATTGCTAAAGTAGCAGCCTTCGTCTGATTGTAATCGCAAGGATTGATTACTGTCATATTTGGAAGCATCTTCATCATTCCCAAATCTTCCAAAATCTGGTGCGTAGCTCCATCTTCTCCTAAGGTCAAACCAGCATGGGAAGCACAGATCTTGACATTTTTTTCTGAGTAAGCGACGGATTGGCGAATTTGGTCATAAACTCTTCCTGTTGCAAAATTTGCAAAAGTTCCTGCAAAAGGGATTTTGCCACCTAAAGCCAAACCAGCAGAAAGTCCGATCATGTTTGCCTCTGCGATACCTGTCTGGAAGAATCGATCTGGGAATTCCTTTTGAAAAGCTCCCATTTTTAAAGATCCTATCAAATCAGCACAAAGTCCAACCACATTTGGGTTCTTTCTTCCTGCCTCTAAAAACCCATCTCCAAAGCCGGAACGAGTATCTTTTTTTTCTGTATATGTAAATTTTAAGTCTAAGCTCATCTTTTGATTTTTTTGGGATTGGGATTAATAGTCACCTAGCGTTTCTTCAAGTTGGGACAATGCATTCTCAAGCTGCTCATCATTTGGAGGCGAACCGTGCCACTTATGTGTACCCACCATGAAGTCTACTCCAAATCCCATCTCTGTGTGAAGTAGATTCATCACGGGCTTACCTTCACGGGTTAGATTTTTTGCTTTCTCCAAACCGATAAGAACAGATTCCATATCGTTTCCATTTGGAGTTTCCATTACTTCCCATCCAAAAGCCTCAAATTTATCCCTCAGGCTTTTCAAGTCCATTATTTTGTTGGTTGGGCCATCGATCTGCTGTCCGTTATAATCCACAGTTGCGATCAGATTATCAACTCCGTAATGCGCAGCATACATCGCTGCTTCCCAAACTTGCCCCTCTTGGAGTTCACCATCTCCCATCATCACATAGACTAGTTTGTCGTCACCATCAATTTTCTTTGCTTGCGCAGCTCCTAAAGCTACGGAAAGGCCTTGGCCCAATGAGCCTGAAGCCACACGTACACCAGGAAGGTGCTCTTCAGTAGCCGGGTGACCTTGAAGCCTAGAATTCAACTTTCTAAATGTTTTTAATTCTTCTACAGGGAAATATCCACTTCTCGCCAAAACGGAGTACCAGCCCGCTGATAGGTGTCCATTTGAAAGGAAGAAAATATCTTCTCCTTTCCCATCCATTTTAAAATCTGGATTATGTCTTAACTGGTTAAAATATAATGCTACAAAGAATTCAGCACAGCCTAGTGGTGCACCTGGATGGCCAGATTGAACGGCATGTACCATTCTTAACACATCTCTTCTGAGCTGGGTAGCAATTTTTTGGAGTTCTTCTACTGATTTTTTTTCCATTAGGTAGGTTTATTTTAAGATTTGAGCGGTATGATCCTTTGTTTTAACTTTTTCAATGATTTCAGCAATCTTCCCTTCTTCATCGATAATAAAAGTGGTACGGGCTGTTCCCATATACTTTCTTCCATACATGGATTTTTCCACCCAGGTCCCATAGGCTTCATGTACTTTTTTATCTGGATCTGCGATCAATGAAAATGGTAGAGATTGCTTTTCAATAAACTTTTGATGTGATTTTTCAGCATCTGAACTGATTCCCAAAACCACATATCCGGCTTTTTGAAGTGCTTCGTAATTATCTCTCAAGTTACATGCTTGTGCAGTGCAACCCGGAGTATTGTCTTTTGGATAAAAGTAGAGAACCACTTTCTTACCACGGTAATCAGAAAGTTTGATGGTTTCACCTGTTTCAATTTTCGCTTCAAAATCTGGAGCCATTTGGCCAACTTCTAATTTCATGTCTTTTCTTTTGGAATAAATAATTTGTTTATAAAGTCCCTTTCCACTCAGCCACATTGCCTGCTTGGTCAGTTACCTTAAGGACAATAGATCCTTTTATTGGTTCCCCATTTTGAGTTTCTGACCATATAAGTGATTGTTTATGTTCATAGCGCATCAATAGCCATTTGCCATTGACATTTGCCTCAAAACTAGCGATGCCTGAAGAATTATCTCTTATTGTAAACCTCAATCCAGAGGAGTTTATCCGTACTGGAGTTATGCTTGGTTTGTCATCGTCTGTGGCCAAAACAAAAGTACCAAAATTTCTGGTTTTAAAACGGATAGATTCGCCTTCCCATCTGCCCCCAACAAAAGACTTCCTTCCACTAGAGGATTCTTGGAAAACAAAAACCTTTTCTTTATTTCCAGAATAGCCTGGAAGATTCCAAGTGATATCCATATCACTCCATAGATATTCTGAAGGTTCATTTATTTCAAGAAGAGGGGAGGAGGAACTTCCCGAATGATTAACCCTTAGGTATAGATCTTCTAATAAGGATCTGTCATGAAATCTAATCTTTACATTTTCATTTGCAAAGAGATGTTCCGTATCAACGGGGATTTTGGCATTTATTCCTACAATTACTACCTCAGAACAAACATCAATCTCTTCGGGAATTCCAAAATTCATATCCCATAGGTACGTTCTGCTTTGTGAATTTTGGTATGCAGGAAGCATTTCAAAAGTGTTTGCTCCTACGTAAAATTTAGCTAAACCACCATCGGGTGAAATTGGAGCTTTTACTTTCAAAATATGACCCTCATAAGAAACAGTAGCCCTGGTAGGGGCCGGGCCGTCGTTGACATTATGCTCTAAATCTTGCCCTTGTAGAGGAATGGAGATCTTTCGTGAATTTCCATAAGCATCAGTTAACGATAGCAGATAGGTTTTTTTTACGCCGGGGTCCAATTCAAAATGACCTGTATTTGGTGCTTTAGGATCGAAATAGTCAAATTTCAAATCTTCTTGTACATACAGTTTTGTAAATCTGTTTCTGTAGGTGTGTAGTAAAAATTGACGGGTATAATTGAAATCAACCTTATCCACGACCAATGAAAAAACCTTGCTTGAATCATCTGATAGTTCAAAGGTTGGAAAACCATTTCTATTGCTTGCCCCATCTAGTCGATCAAAACTCTGAATTTCAAGACCAACTTGACCTGTGATCTGAACAGTAGACGGAAGCGTGTAAGACCCCCTGGAATAGACGGGAGTGACTTCTAATCGCTCAAATTTTCCATTTACCCTTGAGTCAATATTAAGAGGTACTATCGCGATTTTTTGAGGGGTGGGAGGTGTGTTATCCACGATTTCGGGAAATCCAAATAGGAGGGGATCCATCGCCCGCTCCAGACTATCCCGAATTTCAAAATGCAGATGCGGGCCGCCTGAACCGCCAGTATTTCCACTATCTGCGATTCTTTCTCCTTTTTTTACAGGTAATTCTCCAGGTTCCGGATAGACCTCTAATTCATTGACTTGTGCTTCATACATTTTATTTCGCATGAACTCGGTCAATTGATTATTGAAGTTTCTCAAATGTCCATAAACCGTGATTTTGCCATTGGGGTGCCTGAGGTAAATGACATTGCCATATCCAAATGAAGAGACTTTGATCCTATAAACCCAACCATCAGCAGCTGCCACAATTGGTTCTCCTTCCTGACCACCAGTTTTGAAATCCAACCCGGTATGAAAGTGATTAGGTCGTAATTCAGCAAAGTTTCCTGATAAATAATTTCTTATTCCAGGTTTGATTGGTGAAATAAAATAATCCCTGTCAACTTCTTGTGAAAAAGAAGAAAGGCAAAAATTTAAAAGTAAGAGAATAATGGGAATTGATTTATTTAACTTCAAAATCAAGCAGTTTTTTTGTCCCAATGAATCCTTCTAATCGATCTCCAATCTGCACTGGTCCAACTCCAGCTGGTGTTCCTGTATAGATCAAATCACCTTTCTTTAACATAAAAAATTTAGTGACATATTCGATGATGGTTCCAAAGTCAAAAAGCAACAAACTGGTGTTTCCTTTCTGTCGAATTTCTCCATTTATTTCCAGATGAAAATCGATGTTGTTCAGGTCTTCAAACTCAGAAACCGGGAGGAAATTTCCTATCGGAGCTGAACCGTTAAATGCTTTTGAAATTTCCCAGGGAAGCCCTTTGGCTTTACATTGATCTTGCAAGTCCCTTGCGGTAAAATCAATACCAAAACCAATTTCATCAAAATAACGGTGAGCAAACTTCTTTTCAACGTACTTTGCTTCCTTGTTGATTTTCAAAACCAACTCAGCTTCGTGATGGATATTTTTTGAAAACTCAGGATAATAGAAAGGAGCTCCCTTTTTTAAAATAGCAGTCTCAGGTTTTAAAAATACAACCGGATTTGTAGGCTTTTCATTTTTGAGTTCCTCAATATGCGCCACATAGTTACGACCAATGCAAATTATCTTCATGATTACCTATTAATCTACTGCTTGGAAAACCATTAAAACAGCTCCATTATCATCCAACAAAGTAAGTTGATTCTCTCCAATTTGATACGTTTTTGTAGCAGTAATTGCTTTGAGAATTTCATTTTCTACGCTCATGTCAATGCAGGCCATTTTAGTACTTGCACCAGGACCAAATTCAATATTCGTTGAATCAATTGACTGAATCTTACCTCTTACTGTATTACATCCCATATCCCCAAAAAAGGACATCTCACTAGCATTGAATTCAAAAATCAATGTCTCATTAGATTTCTTATTTATTGGGTTTTCAATTTCTCCGACTTTCAATAATTTCCAAGTATTGGTTATCCTTAAATTCTCGTCCATTTCTTTACTCATTATTTCCACTAATTGATAAACTTTAGAGGATGCATCGGCTGGAACTGGGGTGCTTCTATCTGAGACTTTGACTTTAATTTGATAAATGTAACCAGGCTCATAATCGAACCCTTGAATCTGATCATAGAAAAATTGCCAGTTGCCTTCTTCCAAGGTTTTGGCTTTTTGAATCTGTAAACAACTCATCGGACCTACACCAACGCAGTCTTTTTTTGAGGAATTTATCCACCAGGTTTCTATGTCCGTCCCTTCCTTTTCACAGCTCATTACACTCAAAATAATAACGATTAAAGACAAATAGATTTTCATTCGAATTCTTTTTTTGAAATGGTATCAAATAATGCCTCTGCCCATGTTTTATAAACCAATCCACTTGGATGGAGCTGGTCCTCAACAATCATTTCCGGTTCTCCACCAATAATTCGATAATCTGTGGTGATGTCAATGAATGTGACTCCATATTTTTCACAAATTGCTTCCTTAGCCTGATTAAATGCCGTAATTTCTTCTGCTACCTTAGCAGAATTTTTGCCATTTTGAGACGCAAAAGGAGTTACTCCCCAATCGGGAATTGAAATAACGACCACATGATCTGGTAAATTGCCAGCAAATCCAATCGCACGAAGCAGCATTTTCTCAAAATCTACTTCATACTTGCTTAATGATCCTCCTCTGTATTGGTCATTGACACCAATCAATAAGGTGACCAGGTCGTATGGATCATCTACAAGCGCTGCGTTGTTAATCCCTTCTTCTAATTCATCAACAGTCCAACCCGTTTTTGCAATGATTCTTGGGTTGTCCCATTTGACATCGCTAGACTTATTTAATAGTGCTACCAATTGATTGGGATATCTCTTACTTTCTTCTACTCCCTCACCGATGGTATAGCTATCTCCCAAAGCCAAATAGGTCAGGTTATAATTTTCATCCATTTCATTTTCAGTTCCAGTTTCTTTCTTCGTTTCTTGGCAAGCGACAAGACAAAGAATTGCAAATAATAGTAATGAAGTTTTCATTATGTTATTAAGATTCAAAAACAGACTCCATTAGTGTAAAAGTACCTGCATCAGCATCCATTTTTACTTTGGCGCCCACAGGAATGATAAACTGCTTCGAAATATGACCGATCATCGCTCCAGAATACGCCGGAATCCCCAAAGGTAAAATATAATCATCCAGCACCTGATCCAAAGTAAGGGATCCATAACCACCGCCAGGTTCACAGTCAGAACATTGACCAAAAATAAACCCTTTGATCTGATCTAAGGTGCCATTGAGTTTTAACGTACTCATCATTCGATCCATTCGATAGGGATCTTCTCCTACATCTTCGATAAATAAAATTGCGTCCTTGAAATCCGGATAGTAAGGACTTCCTGAGATAGCAGTCAAAACAGTCAGGTTCCCACCGAGAATTTTACCTTCTGCCATGCCACTTGTCAGGGTTTGAATTCGGTTAGATTTCACTACCAGATCATCACTTTCGGGGTGGATATTTTCATAGGTTACCCGCTCATGATCAAAGAAAAGTTTCTGAAACTGCTCCACATTGAAGCTATTCCAACTTCCAGAACCCATGGGACCATGGAAAGTGATCATTCCTGTTTGTGCCTGAATGGCACAGTGCAAGGCAGTGATGTCAGAATAGCCAAGCAGCGGTTTAGGGTTTTTAGAAATTTGCTTGTAGTCGATAAGGGGTAAAATTCTAGCAGCACCGGATCCCCCACGAATGCTGACAATCGCTTTCACCTCTGGATCAGCAAACATGTCATTCAGATCTCCGGCTCTTTCTTGATCTGTTCCAGCCAAATGACCTCTTCTGTTTTGGGCATTTGCTCCCATTTTCACCCGAAATCCCAAAGCTTCTAACGCTTCTTTTGCAAAGGTAAACTGCATTCGATCTGCAGAGGCAGAAGAAGGACTAACGAGTCCCACGGCATCACCTTTTTTAAGCGCTTGTGGTTTTAAAGTTTTGGCAAATTCTTCTTTCCCTGGAAAGGTAAATGAAAGTGCCGCGGCCGAACTGGCCATTAAGCCAAGAGATTTTAAGAAATCGCGTTTTTGCATTCGATTGGTTTATTTTCGAAATGTGAAAATAAGCTTTTTTATCGCTTGACTAAAGAGGAAAGGGACAATTGGTCGTTTCTTATTGTTACCGATTTTAAAAAAACAATCTAAGGCTTTATGCCTACAAAAAATGGGATGCAATACCATGACTAAATCAAGTCATTTCGATGGGTGGGGGTATTAACTTGAAGAAAATGAAAAAAGCCCGATTTAGTAAAAATCGGGCTTAAAGATAAACGATTCTGCTATTTTACTTTTTCTTCCCAAAAACTACTCCGATTGGTGTAAATAACTCTTCGCTTTCTGCGATGTTAATTCCATCCTCTGAGTTTCTTGTTCTGGCAGCTTCAGATGGAGTAGGAAGCTCATAACGCTCACCTACAGTTGCTGCACCATAACCAAGATCTCTCACAGATCCAGCAGTAATTCTGCTCAATGGGTTATCTACACCACCATTTAAGAAACCGGTCATTAATTCATTAAACAAAGCATCCTCATCCCAATGGCCAAAAGAAGTTCCTTGACGAATAAATGGAGTTCCATCAGGTCTGAAAAACACGCCTTCTACTGGTAGTAAACCTTCACCGCCTTCAGTTTTCCAGAACAAATTACCCCTATTGCCTAAATAATCCGGATTAAATATCTGTTCAATAGTAGAAAGGTTGATTAAATTTTCTACATCAAATCCAAAATCTCCAAGTCTCCAAAGTGTACCAATTCCCAAGACGTGGCCCATTTCATGAAGAATCACATTCTCAAATTGACCCTGCTCTTCCAATCTATCCAAGTCAGCTACATCAAATTCCATTATTCCTGCTAAACTTGTAAAACCCTCGGTCGATTCGAATTCAGCTCTAATCCATGTCGGACCAGCTCTCCCTAAAATTCTTCCTGGACCATCGATCTCTCTCAGGTTAACTTCTATGACTAAATCATCCAGCACTCCTTCGGAAGGTACAACATCTGGTTGACCTGGATAGAAAGATGGAATAGTTACTCCTGTCAGATCTGCTTCATCTTTAATAATGATTCTTTCCCAACGTTCTACTGCTGATTCAAAAACTTCTCTTTGTCTTTCTGTTGGTTCAACTACAAATTTCAAATCAATATTGAATCGGACACGATCAGAAGGAATTCCTCTGCTTTGTGCATTAGTTGCTTCTCCTTCTGCGGAGGCTTCCAAAAATGTTCCTTCTAGTTGAAGTAGGTTGGGATTTAATTTCGATAGCGCTTTATCGGTCACTACGTTGGTCAGGTCCGAAGTATCAGGCTCATCCTCTACCGTGGAACAGGCAGAAAACAAAAGCCCGCCGAACAAGGCCAAAATTAAACTTAACTGCGGGAAGCTAAATTTCCATTTAAATTGTTTCATAAAATTTTGTTGATTAAAAGGTTGTTAAAAATAATTTGATAAACTAAATAACAAGTAATAAGGACGTAAGAAAAATGTCCTTTATAAACTGCATTTAATATAAGAATAAATAACATTATTCTCATTTAAATGTTTTTTTTAAAAAAAATCTAACAAATTTTCCTCTTGAGGACTATCCTAATCAGGGTATTAATTACATCTTTTTTCTACTTTCCTCACATAGGCAAATTTTTGATAAAACGAAAAACTTAAAAAGAACTATTGTTTTATTACTTGGGCTGATCTATCTTACCTGAGTAATTAATTTTTAACCCTTAAAATCAATTTTTGTTATGGAAAACAAAGTATCTATCGATATTCCAGCTGCAGATCTCCAGGCCATCAAAGATGCAGTCGCTGTATTAGTGAAATAATATTGATTTTAGCTCAAAGCGTATTTTGTATTTACTTTTTTTCATGGATTTTAAAATAAAAATTAAAAGATTTCCTTCCTGTCGGTAGGCTAGCTTTCTTACCTATAGCGGATCGAGATGACTCGAAATCTTCTTGACAGCGCCTGCAATTATGCTTTTTGACTGGGGCTTGTAAATCAGTATCTTTCACCAAACTTAAAAGTTCAAAAACTCTTTAGCTTGGTGTACTACGTTTGCTTCTTCACCCAATCGCTCATTAATGATTAAATTCTTTAGAAAAATCCGACAAAGTTTCCTGACTGAAAATAAAATCAGCAAGTATTTACTCTATGCGATTGGTGAAATTGTTCTTGTCGTAATCGGGATATTAATTGCCCTTCAGGTAAATAATCTGAATGAACTTGATAAGAAAAGGGAATCAGAGCTTCTTTATTTAAATGCCCTTCATGATGAATTCTCTAACAATCTCAAAGAGGTAGAACGAGTCATGAGCACAAATGAGACAAATTTGAAAGCGGCTCATGCACTTTTAAGTATCATGGGAACAGATAATCCAGCTATTACTGAAAAAATGTTTGATTCATTAATGTATCGGACAATTTTAGCAGAAATTCAGTATCGCCCTAGTCCTGGTACGCTCATAGAGTTAATCAATTCAGGTAATTTGGGTGTCATTTCGAATAGAGAATTGCGATTAAAACTCGCCTCTTGGGATGGCGTGCTTGCCAGTGTCTTGTTTCAGGAAGAGGAGCATTCCAAGCCCCGTTACAATCTGATTGATTTATTAAATAAATGGGGCAATGGAAGAAAGTCATTCATTAATGGTTTGGGAAATAGACTAGATATGCCAAATAGTAATTTCAAGGCCTCGAGCATTGTGCTATTGAATAATCTGGAATTTGATAATCAATTAACCTTGTTTTATGCCACGGGAATTTTCTTGAATTCAAGCTATTACACTCCCCTCAAAAACAATATAATAGATACACTTAAGATAATTGAAGGCGAACTTGATCAACGAATGGATTGAGAATAGGTGTCGTAAATTCAATCCCCGAGGAAGAAAAAGGAAGAATGCCCCCCACTAAGCGGAGATTATTTCTCCACTTTTTTTCATGAGTCATAAAAGGAAAATGTAAGAGATTTCCTTCCTGCTGGCAGGCACGCTCTCTCGCTTACGGCGGATCGAAATGACTTGAAAACTGGTAATTTTGGATGACTTGAGACTTTGTATTCCTTTCTGACTGTTAAAAAATATCCTGAAAACTGATAAATGTCATTCATAAGGCTTGGGTGACTAGCTAGTTTTATAGATATGATTTAGAATTTGTTTCCTACCTCTAAAATCTAATCCGATGAAGTTGTTCAAAAATATCTTAATGATTCTGTTTATTTCCCTGGCATTTGCCTGCTCGAAGGAGGATGAGGAAGAGATACTTGTCAAAGAAGGTCCTTTCAAAATAAGTGAATTGGCAGGAAATTGGGACGCCACAAAAGCTCAATATAGTGTAAGCTCGATCTCCGTAGATGTAGTGGAAAATGGAGGTACGGTCACCATGTCCGTTCAAACGAATGGCCGATTTACATTAACCATTGATCCTGTTGACCGGGACGCCTATACTGTCAGTGGAGAAATGTTCTGGGAAGAGTGGCAACAAACTTATCACTTTGCGATAAGATGGGATAAATCCTCGGAAGTTTATGAAACGTATGGGCACACCTATGATGGAGGAACATTTTCCCTGAATGGGGGAGAAGGTAGCGGAGAATATGACTTTAACAATGACGGGGATTTTGAAAAATGCTCGGTCCATTTCTTTTTTAGCCGATCCTAAGGTTTGTGTGAAATGATGCCTGAAAAGTGAATCAATAAGAACATCTATTTTTTCTATGAAATCTCAATGGCTACAAAAGGAAGAGATTTCCTTCCTGCCGGCAGGCAAGCTCTCTCCGTTCGAAATGACTTGAAAACTGGTGATTTCTTTGGTTTTAGACCTTATTCATTGACTCGGAATTAGCTTTTAAAAAACACCCCAAGGTTTAATCCTTGGGGTGTTTTTTGGAGATATTGTGACCAATTATTTTAATGGTTTATTGGCTTCCTGCATTGACCAATTCCCAGAACTCCTCGCGATTATTTGAGCGTGGAAACTCCTCATTTGGCACTGGCACATCGAGGAATTTACAAAGTGGTTCCCATCCATCTTTCACCTGAAAAATAAGCAACTGATCTGCTGGAATGGTTTCCCTTACTGCCTTTCCATGAGCGATAAAGCCTTTCATTAATCCATCCCGATCCAGTCCCTCCGGGAATCCAGTGTTAGAAATTACTTCAGTTCCCATTTTTAACCACTCTTGTATTTTCTCCGGAGCCTTATCTTTTCCTTGAAGCAGTTTATAGATGGTTGAACCGAAACTATCCGCCCAACTTTCAGGGCTTCGCTCAGTCAGGATAAATTTTGCAGTTGGGTACTCTTTGATTAATTCCCGAAAAAAAGCTGCTGTAGGCCAATCAACAGTACTGTTAAAGCCATCGTAAATAGCATTCCAGTCTGGATTTCCTTTTGAAGCTTCTAACCAGAGTGGAACCTGAACATCCATATTTTTCAGAACCTCTTCCATATGGTGGCACGGACCAAACCCAAGTTGGTTTAAAGCCATTCTAAGTGAGTACGTACCCGTACGTCCCACGCCAACTCCAATAATCTTAAGTGACATAAAATTTCTTTTAATGAGTAATAAAAAGTTTTAGCTGAAAAAGATACTAATAATAAATGTCATACCAAGGGTTATTGCGGGAGCCTTTATATTCATTTCGGTTTTAAAAAAGGAAACCTTCGAGGTTAGGAAAAATCTCAAAGGTTATCTATACTGTGACTGTTCACCCCACAGTTAAAACAATGGGCTACGAAATGACATTCCCAACCTCCAACTTCCCAAATCTGACATCACAACATATCCCTTATTTGCACCATGACCTTTTCCATCTCCCTGCGGACTTCGGAAGCTTTGTAGGGATAGTTGGAGTTCATAAAAGCAAAACAGTATAGTTTCCCGCTTTTACCTTTGATAAGTCCCACTAAACTATAGTTGTTGCTCATGGTGCCTGTCTTGGCAAAAATATAAGGAGTCTGAGCCTGATAGCTGTTTTTTATAGTTCCAGAGACCCCACCCGTAGGTAGGATTTCATAAAGTTCCTGATCGGGTATCATCCGATAAATTTTTTCAAAAAGTGCCACCATCGAACGAGGTGTCATGAGATTATGGCGACTCAGTCCGCTTCCATCTACCCATTGCGGCTGATCAGGTAGATCAAACAAATAGGTTTTGAGCATGTACTCAATAGCTCTCTCGGTATCCAACCGCTGGAAAAGACGATCTGAGACCATAAGCATCAGTTGTTCGGCCAAGAAATTGTCGCTTTCCAGCATCATTTCTTTTAGAATGGGAGTGAGGGGAGCTCCGCGCCATTCCTGATGGATTCTTGGCAAGCTGTCTGGTTGATAAATCCAGTCTTTTCCGGTGGCCTCCGCTGCTAGTTCAATGAATAACTCTGGACTGGTGATAAAGGGGATGTATTCTTCTGAACCCCGGAAATTATTGGGATTGTAAAAGAATCTATTCGAATGGAAATCTCGTTCTAGTTCTCGAATAGATCGATTTGTAGTAGAGACTGCCGACTGGAATCGGGCAGGGGTTACAAGGGGGCTATTTCCGGACTTTTTTACCTGAACCAGATTCCCATAAATCGGAAGGGAGGTTCGCTCGGCGGAATAGTCATAGTAATAATCGTCCCACTGCCAACCATATCCAAAGGCAGGAGCATCCTGGTTGGCATCTGAGAAAACAACCACCTGATATGGAGCAAGGAGTTTTTGAATGTCGGGTTGGAATAATTCTTTGTATTTCCAGCTGGGATCCCCAGCTCCCCATATGCGAATGGTATCTCCATTAGTGACATAACGAATCGTTTGCGTGGAGTCGTTGAGAATGACCAGACTTGAAAAAAGGGTAAATAGCTTGGTGGTAGAAGCAGGAATAAAGCGCTGTTCGCTGTTTCGTTCATAGATCACTAATTGCTTGTCTAGATCATAGAGTTCGAAGCCAGAGAGGTGCTTTGCAAAAAAGCTTTGGTCACCCACCATCTGTTCCAGTTTTTCATATTGATCCCGGTTGAGTTGGGCAAAAGAAGAACTATTAAGTAGTCCTAAAAAAACGATGAGTATGAAAGAGATTTTAGTCAACGACAATTTGATCATTTCTTAAAGCTGCATAAAACAAACCCAACCAACCCAAGATAAAAAATACGCCTCCCAAAGGAGTCACGGCTCCCCACCAAGTGATTCCAGTCAAAGATAGGATATATAGGGAGCCAGGGAAAATGACGATTCCGCCGATCATACACAAGGCACTAAAATGAAGGCTTTTCCATTTGGTACGAACGAGCATGATAAGACCAATCAGGGTCAAAGCAAGGGTATGATAAAAATGATATTTCACGGCTGTTTCAAAGGTTTCTGTTCTCCCGTTGGCAGTCAAAACTTCCTCTAGTCCATGAGCGCCAAATGCGCCAAGACCTACCGCTAAAGCTCCGGAAAGTCCTGCGATCATGATGATTTGTCTTCCGTTCATGTTTATGGTTTTCAATTTTTATTCAAAATGTGGTTTGTTGTCCAATATTTAATAGTCAACAAATTGTAATCGTCTTTGTCCTCCTGCAAATTTGATTGCTTTCCGAAAATAGAATTGGGGCAGGAGGGATGGTTTTTTATTTTTTTACCCGGGGTTGAAACCCCTGGCTATAAATATTTCATACCTAGGCATGATTTTTATATCAGATTTTTTTATTAAATATCTAACATCTCAAATCCTATATCAAACATCCGACATCCGACATCCCTCAGCCTCTGCTTCCGAAGATCGCAGACCCGACTCGTACCATTGTGCTTCCTTCTTCTTGTGCGATCAGATAATCTCCACTCATTCCCATGGAAAGTTCTTTCATCTGTACGAATGCTGGTAGGGTTTCTTTTTTCAGGCTTTCAAAAAGATTCTTCAGACTTCTGAACTCCTTTCTGACTTGATCTTCATCCTCCGTAAAAGTAGCCATACCCATCAATCCCTGGATACTGACATGCGTGAGGGTCATAAAACCCGGGTCTTGAAACATCTCCTGGAGCTCTTCGGTATCAAATCCAAATTTACTTTCTTCTTCAGCTATATGGATCTGAAGCAAAACAGGTATGACACGATTGATTTTCTTTCCTTGCTTATTTATTTCCTTGAGTAATTTGAAAGAATCCACTCCATGAATCAAATGGACAAAGGGAGCTATGTATTTCACCTTATTGCTCTGGAGATGACCTATCATATGCCAATGCGTATCATCAGGCATTTCGGGCTGTTTTGCTTGGATCTCCTGTACTTTATTTTCTCCGAAATCCCGAACGCCCCATCGATAGGCGTCTTTTAGATCGGAAAGCGGCTTGGTTTTGCTTACCGCTACTAAGAGACAGTCTGGATTAATAAAAGTTTTTTTTACTGCTTCTAGATTGGCTTTAATGTCCATTTTCTATTTTTATACTTTACTTTTTCACTAATAGGCCTAAAACAAAGATATGGCGATCATCAGTACTTTGCTAAAAAGTGGAATAAGACTGCGTGAAAGTTTGGAACAGGAGTATTCTATGCCCCTGGAACTTCAACGTGCTACTCTCAAGAAATTATTAATTAAAGCAAGCCGCACCGCCATAGCAGAAAAGTATGATTTCTCATTCATTTTGAGAGGGTTCAAACTCAACAACCACGAATTTTACAAACGATACAAAGCTCAAGTTCCTATTTATGATTACAATAAAATACATGCCGAATGGTGGTATTTATTGCAGGAAGGAAAGCGGAATGTTACATGGCCAGGCAAAGTCCGATATTTTGCATTGAGTAGTGGAACATCTGGTACCTCTTCCAAATACATTCCGATCACGATTGATATGGTGAAAGCAATCCGGAAAACTGGAGTTCGACAGATATTATCGCTATCTAAATATGATCTCCCGGACTCTCTTTTCACCAAAGGTATTCTGATGCTTGGAGGAAGTACAGATCTCGAATTTAATGGCACCTATTTTTCTGGAGATCTCAGCGGGATTACTGCTGGAAGATTACCGATTTGGTTTCAGCGATTTTACAAGCCGGGAAAGAAAATCTCCAGAAATAAAAACTGGGGAGAAAAACTGGATCAGATTGTCAAAAAAGCACCCCATTGGGATATTGGAATTATAGTAGGAGTTCCTGCCTGGTTACAAATACTTATTGAGAAAATAATTGAGAAATACCAAGTCAAGAACATCCATGAGATTTGGCCGAACCTTCAGATTTTTGTCCATGGCGGAGTATCCTTTGAGCCTTACAAAAAAGGTTTTGAGAAACTTTTAGGAAAGCCTTTAATCTATATTGAAACATATCTTGCCTCTGAGGGTTTTCTGGCTTTTCAGGCTTTACCTGATCGTAAGTCGATGCGTTTGGTTTTGAATAATGGAATCTTTTACGAGTTTGTTCCATTTACAGATGACAACTTCGATGAGGAGGGAAATATCCGGGACCATGCGATCAATTTAAAGATCGATGAAGTAGAAGAAGGTGTAGATTATGCACTTTTGATCAGTACTTGTGCCGGAGCTTGGCGTTATCTCATTGGAGATGTGATAAAGTTTGTGTCCAAAGAAGAAAGTGAAATAGTTATTACAGGGAGAACCAAGCATTATTTGAGCCTTTGTGGAGAGCATTTGTCAGTAGATAATATGAATAAGGCGATTGAGTTTGTATCAGAAGAGTTGAATATCACAATCCGTGAATTTACTGTCATTGGGGTTCCTCACAAAAATCTGTTTGCCCACCATTGGTTTGTGGGAACCAATGACCAGGTAGATCCAAATGATTTGAAGGAGTCATTGGATGCTCATTTGAAAGCTCTGAATGATGATTATACGGTGGAACGACTCCATGCCTTGAAAGAGGTGAAAGTAAATGTAGTGCCTTCTTCGTTGTTTTATGAATGGATGAAACTACAGGGAAAAGAAGGCGGTCAAAATAAATTCCCGAGGGTATTAAAGGGTGAGAAGACCACTTCTTGGTTAGAATTTGTACAATCAAAAAATAAGATTTGATGAACCCGGCATTACTCGAAGGTTTGAGTATGGGGCTTTTGCTTTCCGCCCTAGTGGGTCCAGTTTTTTTTACCTTAATCCAAAGCAGTCTCAGTCAAGGATTTCGCTATGCAGCGATACTTGCCTTTGGGATTTTAGTCAGTGATAGTATCTATGTGATTATTACTTTTTCAGGAGTTAAGCTTCTGGCTGATCTTAGCTACTTTGAACTGGTACTGGGTTATGTTGGGGGATTGATTTTGATAGGATTTGGGATTAGCTCTCTAATGAAAAAAAGGGTGTTGAGACCTAATTCCGGAGGTATGAATATTTCCAGATTCAAAAAAAGATCAGCCTTTATCAAGGGATTTAGTATTAATGGCATCAATCCCTTTGTGCTTTTATTTTGGATTTCGATAGCAAGTATCGTTCAGATGAAAGATACGTTTGGCACTACAGAAGTCTGGCTTTATTACCTAGGCATTTTGGGAACTGTATTTAGTATCGATATATTGAAAGCGTTTATTGCAAAGCAGCTTTCACATTTGGTAACTCCCAAAATGATGGGATGGCTAAATAAAGCAGTAGGCCTGATCATGATTGGTTTTGGTGTCAGAATGTTGATTCTTACCTATCTCAATTAATTCAAGCCGTTAAGTACATTCATAAGTTTCTCACGGACCTCAGAAGCGAATTTGCCTATTTCAGGATTATTTACAACTCCCATTGCTGTAGAAGGGTCCATTACCGAGACATCATATTTACCAGGTTCAATTTCCCTGATGACAACATTACAAGGAAGAAGAGTTGCTATCTGAGGGTCAATTTGTAATACTTTGTCAGCAAAAACCGGATTACAAGCTCCTAATATCACAAAGGGTTCATAATCCTTATCCAGCTTTTTCTTCATAGTTGCCTGGATATCTATCTCAGTTAACACTCCGAAACCTTCTTTCTTTAATAGTTCCTCCACTCGATTTCTTACGGTTTGAAGTGAATCTGAGGTTAATTGTTTTGATTGAAAATAGCTCATGTTTTTATTGTTTAATGCTCTAACTTACGTATTGATTAAAATTTTTTACGTGTGATTTATCACATACCAGTTTAAATCAATTTTATGTTTTGTCCAAAACACTTCATCGATAGCTAAGTTTTGAAACTATGAGAAATCAACCAATAATTATTGTTTTAGGGTTCATACTGATGTGTTTTATTCCTTGGAATGCTTTCTCTCAAGAAATTCCAGACTTACCTATTTTTAACGAGACAAGGATCAATTACAATAAATCTGGAATGCTGATTCTGGGTTCATGGGCCTTAGGAAATATGATATGGGGTGGAATAGGAGCCAGCAACTCTACAGGTCAGACAAAAGCATTTCACCAAATGAATATTTATTGGAATTCAGTTAATTTGTTGATTGCAGGATTGGGGTATTGGCAGGCTACTAAGGAGATTCCCTCTAATGATTTATTAGCAACAATATTAGCTCAGGGCAAAATTGAAAAAATCTTGTTGGTAAATGCTGGATTGGATCTAGCTTATATGGCTGGTGGGATGTATCTCAAGGAAAGGGGACTAAGATTAAACAAGGATAAATTTGTGGGCTTCGGGAAGTCCATCATCCTTCAGGGAGCCTTTTTATTGACATTTGATGCGCTGATGTATACATTCCATGTAACCCATGCTAAAGAATTACCAGCCTTTTTTGAGCAGGTTTCTTTTACTCCTGCTGGATTTACAATGACCATTCCTTTGGCTCGTTAAGCTACAATTCCATTCAATTGGAAGGATTTTATTCAACCTGAAGCTCAGGATTCAATTGTTTTTTGGATTCTTCAGAGCAGTCACTCACAAAACTTTCTCCAGCGGATGAAATCAAATCGCATGTTCCTGTACCCATTCCCATAATTGTTCTCATTGCATCTTGAGTATTGACACTTAAAAATGTGATGGAGCTTTTCGGAATATGATAGATATTTCCATTGGTGGGGTTTGGTGCTGTGGGAACGAAGACCGTATACAAATCTTCATTCACTTGATCAGTAATAAAACCTGTCATCATTGTTCCGGATTTGTAAATATCAATTAAAACCACTTCAGAAAAAGGGAGTTTTTTCAAGCCAACGAATTGGTAGACTGTCTGATGGATTAGGCTGTATAATGGGACTTTAGTAAGATACTTTTTCTCGAATTTTGAGAAATAGCTTTTCCCGACTTTATTTCTGATGAGTACTCCAATGACGAAAATGAAAATGACTAAAATCCCAATGGAAAGAAAATTGATCGACCAATGAGGTTCTTCTATACCTGGATCGAGAATAGAACTGATTGGAGCTACAATTTTGAAGATAAAGTTGAATGAAAAAGAAAGTAAAATGAGGACGATTGAGATAGGAAGTAAAATTAAAAAGCCTTGAAAAAGTGTATCCAATAAAAATCCACGTTTTGAATTGGTGTTGATATTTTCTGGGGTATTGAGCTGGGGTTCCATTTTATTAAATGATTACTGGTTAATATTCAGTTATTTATCATTCAAATTCATGCCATCTATACTGTAATCGTTTAATGCCAATTTCTTAGAATTCTGTTGAGTAGGTTTCGGATATAATTGGGGATTATTTACCTCTATTTATTTTTAGGGTAAAAAAAATCCCTCCCGCGAAAACGAGAGGGATCTAAATTAATTTAACTGATGCTTAGTCAAGATATTTTACTACAGGAGTATAATCTAAATCAAAAGCTTCTGCTACTGCTTGGTAGACAATATCACCATTGATAATGTTAAGGCCGGGTACTAACTCTGGATTTTCTTGAGCAGCTTTTTTCCAACCTTTATTTGCCAGTTGAATGGCATAAGGTAATGTAGCATTAGTTAATGCCAAAGTAGAAGTATAAGGTACTGCACCTGGCATATTTGCTACGCAGTAATGAACCACATCATCTATAATAAAAGTAGGATCTTGATGGGTAGTAGGCTTACAAGTTTCGATACAACCACCTTGATCCACTGCCACATCCACAAGAACAGTTCCCGGTTGCATTTCTTTTAACATGTCACGAGTAATCAAGTGAGGCGCTTTTGCACCTGGAATCAACACTGCTCCAATGATCAAGTCATGGTTTTTGATCATTTTTCTGATGTTGTATTCATTTGACATCATAGTTTTCACATTTGCGGGCATGACATCAGCTAAGTACCTCATTCTAGGTAAGGAAACGTCCATGATAGTAACATCTGCCCCTAAACCTGCAGCCATCCAAGCAGCTTGAGTACCCACAATTCCACCACCAAGAATCAAAACTTTTGCAGGTAAAACTCCAGGAACGCCACCTAGAAGGATTCCACGACCTTGCAAAGGTTTTTCTAAGTAGTTAGCACCTTTTTGAACTGCCATTCTACCTGCCACTTCAGACATTGGAATCAAAAGAGGTAGGCTTTTGTCTGATTTCTCTACTGTTTCATAGGCCAAACAAACGGCTTTGCTTTCTACCATAGCTTTGGTAAGGGGTTCGTAGGAAGCAAAATGAAAATAAGTAAATAACAATTGATCCTCTTTAATCAATTTGTATTCAGGCTCAATAGGTTCTTTCACTTTCATGATCATCTCAGCAATTTCATATGTTGCTTCGATAGTAGGGAGAATATTCGCACCTGCTTCTACATAAGCTTCATCAGGAAAACCTGAACCTTCACCAGCAGTGTGCTGAATATATACTGTATGGCCTCTTTTGACCAACTCTTTCGCACCTGCGGGAGTGAGCGCTACTCGATTCTCATTGTTTTTAATTTCTTTAGGAACACCTATAATCATGGCACGTATATTTGGATTGGAATATTGGCACAAAGATACTAAGCAAATACAAACTCGAAAGGCTGATAACAAATAGTATTTGGTATGATTTCGAAAAAAAATATTTTTCGAAATTTAATTCTGTTAAAATTTTTAATAATTCTAAAAATTTCAAGAATTGACTTTTAAACAAGTTTAATTTGGATTTTTTTTTATCAGGAGCTTAAAAATATATTCACATGATAAATATCAGAAAATCAGTTGATTGAATTGAATGGAATTTAAAAACAAAATAAAATTTTGTATTGCCTTTATTTTAGCGTAACAATCCAAATTTTTGATTGGAATTTATTAGGCTATTAATTTGTAAAAAATGCGGAATTGGCTATTTTTGGAGTATTCTAGGTGAAATCCAAGATAAACCCAAAGTAACTTAAGACAAAAGATTTATGGCAGAAGTAAAACCAATTCCAAAGAATCAAATTTCTCCAAACTTTTCAAAAGCTGCGGTATTAGAAGATTTTCGTGCTGCTTTGATGAGTAGGCATGCATCGTTAGTTGGGAGAAAAGAGGTTTTTATGGGAAAGGCGAAGTTTGGGATTTTTGGAGATGGAAAAGAGCTAGCGCAGATTGCAATGGCTCGTGCCTTTCAAATTGGTGATTTTAGATCCGGTTATTATCGGGATCAAACTTTTATGATGGCCATAGGTGAACTTACTGTTCAGGAATATTTTGCTCAGCTTTATGCGCATACGAATGTCGAAGCTGAACCTGCAAGTGCAGGTAGATTAATGAATGGCCATTTTGCGACTCGCTCATTAAATGAGGACGGAAGCTGGAAGGAGCTTACAAAGATGTATAATTCTGCTGCTGATATTTCTCCGACTGCGGCACAAATGCCAAAGCTTTTGGGTTTAGCTTATGCTTCAAAACTTTTTAGAGAGAATAAGGGACTCAAGAATTTTTCAAATTTATCAATTAATGGAAATGAAGTAGCTTGGGGAACCATTGGAAATGCTTCTACCTCTGAAGGCTTGTTTTTTGAAACCATCAATGCAGCAGGGGTAATGCAAGTTCCTATGGTCATTTCGATTTGGGACGACGCCTATGGAATTTCTGTCCCTCAGGAATATCATACCACTAAAGGAAGTATTTCAGAGGCAATCTCTGGATTTGAAAGAACAGAAAGTCAAAAAGGCTTCGAAATCATAAAAGTTAAAGGCTGGGATTACGAGGGATTAATGCATGCATTTTTCAATGCAGGTAAAATTGCAAGAGATGAGCATGTTCCTGTATTGATTCATGTGGAAGAAATGACCCAACCACAAGGTCATTCTACCTCAGGTTCTCATGAGCGCTATAAATCTGCGGAACGATTGAAGTGGGAAAAAGAGTGGGATTGCATTAGTAAATTCAGAGAGTATATTCTTTCCTCACAAATTGCAAGTCCAGAAACACTCGATAAAATTGAAGCAGAAATAAAGGCTGACGTCAAGAAACAAAAGGAAACAGCTTGGGCTGATTTTTCAAAGGAGATCAAAGCTGAACTTCAGGAAGCATATACTCTTATCAAAAAAGCAGCTGAAAATAGTACCAGGAAAGTTATTTTGAATCAAATGGCTGATGAGCTTTCCAGAACTTTAAATCCAATTAGAAAAGATGTTATTTCTACTGTTCGGAAAGCTATTTTGACGCTTCGTTTTGATTCCGGTGAGTCAAAAATAGCCTTGAAAAACTGGTACAGTGCACAGGTTGAAAAAAATCATGACCGCTATAATAGTCATCTTTATAGTGAATCTAAGTGGGGTGTTTTAAATATTGAAGAAGTAAAGCCGAAATACGATGAAAAATCTGTTTTAATTGATGGAAGAGAAATACTTCAGAAATTCTTTGATTTTGCTCTTGAAAATAATCCTAAGTTTTTCGCTTTCGGAGAAGATGTTGGAAAAATAGGAGACGTAAATCAAGCTTTTTCAGGCCTGCAGGCAAAGTATGGAGAATTGAGAGTTTCGGATACAAGTATTCGTGAAGCAACAATTATAGGTCAAGGAATTGGTACTGCATTGAGAGGATTGAGACCAGTTGCCGAAATTCAATATTTAGACTATTTATTATATGGTCTTCAGATGCTTTCTGATGATCTGGCATGTCTTCAATATAGAACAAAAGGTGGGCAAAAGGCCCCGTTGATCGTAAGGACAAGAGGCCATCGACTGGAAGGTGTTTGGCATTCTGGTTCTCCAATGGGAATGATTTTATCTTCATTGAGAGGGATGGTTGTTTGTGTACCAAGAGACATGACACAAGCAGCTGGGATGTATTCTACACTATTAAAGTCGGATGATCCAGCAATCATGATAGAATGCCTGAACGGATATAGACTTAAAGAAAAGTTACCTTCTAATTTAGGAGAATATACTGTGCCAATGGGAAGGCCGGATATTTTGAGAGAAGGAAGTGATATTACTATCGTTACTTACGGCTCAATGTGTAGAATTGTGACGGAGGCAGCTTCCGAATTGGGAGAATTAGGGATAGAGGTCGAGGTGATAGATGTACAAACACTCCTACCATTTGACGTATATGGAATTATCGGGGAATCTATCAAAAAGACGAATCGGGTTGTTTTTGCTGATGAAGATGTGCCAGGTGGAGCATCTGCTTATATGATGCAGCAAGTGATAGAGAATCAAGAGGTGTTTAGATATTTGGATTCCGAACCAATAACAATTGCTTCTAAACCGCATAGGCCTGCATATTCTTCTGATGGTGATTATTTCTCCAAACCGAGTATTGAAGATGTTGTAGAAAAGGTTTATAAGATTATGAATGAAGTGAATCCAAAATCTTTCCCAGCACTATAAAATTAAAGCCCTTTTAAAAGGGCTTTTTTTAATTACGGGTTATGTTATTTAGAGTCACATCTGGACTTGAGACCTCATTGCTTCTATTGAGCTTACGATCCTGAATTTGCACTTCCACCCTCAAAGTATCATTTCTAAAAATAGATTGCCATCCAGAAGAAAGCATAGCATATTTAATATTTCCTTCAATTGCTTGGCTTTCATCATTATTTAAAACTCTTGGAAACCTACCATTAAATGTGGTAAAGAAAGGAGGGTCTTGCCATCTGAATTCCGTGTATTGCCCGTTCCTTTTCACAAAGAATTTTACAAAAATATTATATTGATTTGGGTTCTGAACTACCCAGATCGTGTCTTTGACAGTAGCGTTGTTAATTATTGGATCAATAACCCAATCAATTGGATTATATGTAGGTGCCTCAGGAGGCCTTGTAGAGTAAGTGATTAATTCCCCGATATTATCTCTTTGGTATTCGACGGCATTGAAAGGAGGATTGATTTCTGTTGCTCCTAATCCTAAATCTCCCTCAGCATCTTTAAAATCTACGGAAATTATCAATGAATCGGGTCCACTAGTGGGAACATATTCTATGGTGGAGAAATTAATTTCAGGAGTACTAGGGAAATTATCGGGTGAGTTTACACAAGAAAAACTTGCGACTGCTAAAAAGAATATTCCTGAATAGTTTTTGAAACGCATAAGGCGAAAGTAAATTTACATCCAAGTTGATAAATTAGCGCGATTGGACTTCGCAAAATATAAAACGATGCAGGATTTTAAAAGTTTTTCAGAACGCATTAAAGATTTAAAATCTGAGGACTTTGAAACCTTGGCTTTAGAACTATTTAAATTTCAGGCATCGGAAAATCAAATCTATAAAAAATACATTGAAGCTCGTCGAATTGATATTTCCAAAGTAGATCAGATCAAAGCTATCCCTTTTTTACCAATTCAATTTTTTAAAGATTATAAGGTCATTTCAGGAGATCAATCCTTGTTTCCTGGATATTATTCTAGTAGTGGCACGACAGGTATGATTACAAGTAAACATTTTTATTGGTCAGAAGAATGGTATTTAAATCATGCTCAAAGGATTTTCGAGCAAGAGTATGGATCGATTGAAGGATTTCATGTTTTGGTATTACTTCCTTCTTACCTTGAGAGGAAAGGAAGCAGTTTGGTGAAGATGGCAGATCATTTCATTCGTAAAAGTAATTCTAAAGATTCTGGTTTCTATCTCTATAATCAAAATGAGCTTATAGAGAAACTTATTTCGCTTTCTGCTGGGAGCAAGAAAATTTTGCTTTTGGGAGTGACTTTTGCGCTTCTGGATTTGGCTGAGTCAGGGGTTAAGCTTCCAGAAATAAAAAATTTAACGGTGATGGAAACTGGAGGTATGAAGGGGAGGAGAAAAGAAATGGTACGAGAAGAGGTTCATTCTATTTTAAAATCTTTTTTTGGAGTATATGAAATTCATTCTGAATATGGAATGACAGAATTAATGTCTCAGGCTTACTCAAAAGGGAAAGGGAAGTATACATTACCATCAAGTATGTACGTTATGCTAAGGGATATAAACGATCCGCTTTCCTGGACTACTAGAAAACAAGGAGGTATAAATGTGATTGATCTCGCAAATTTCCATTCTTGTTCATTTATAGAGACGCAGGATTTAGGGAGTTTTGATGAAAATGGGGAACTTGAAATTTTGGGAAGAATTGATAACAGTGAAATCAGAGGATGTAATCTTCTGGTGCAGTAATTGCTATCTTAAGAATTATTAGACATATTTGATCAGCATAAAATCTGAATTATGAAAAAATTAGCAACAATCGCATTATTGGTAGGAATTTTAGCTTTGGGAGCTTGTGCTTCCAGTAAACCTTGCCCGGCATACGCCAAAGCTCCTTCTACTGAGAAACCTAATAGTTAAAAAAAATGCTGACCTTAATAGTCAGCATATTTTTTTATATCCTCTAGACTAATTTCTGGTTCACCTAGAATAACAAGTCTTTCCATCACGTTTCTTAATTCGCGTATATTTCCTGTCCAAGGAAATTCCTGAAGTTTTTTCAAGGCAGAATTTGAAATTGATTTTTTGGCATCACCACTTTCAGAAGATATATCCTCTAAGAATTTATCAACGAGGAGCGGAATATCCTCTTTTCTGTCTTTTAGGGAAGGTACTTGGATTAAAATAACACTTAATCGATGGTATAAATCTTCTCTGAATTTACCTTCTTTAATCTCGCTTTTCAGGTCTTTATTGGTGGCCGCTAAAACCCGAACATCAACTTTGATGTCTTTATCACTTCCTACTCGATTTATTAGATTTTCCTGAAGTGCTCTCAGTACTTTTGATTGGGCTGAAAGTGACATATCTCCAATTTCATCAAGAAAAAGAGTTCCCCCTTGTGCCTGTTCAAATTTACCTTGTCTCTGTTTATGGGCTGAAGTAAAAGCTCCTTTTTCATGACCAAATAGCTCACTTTCTATCAGTTCTGATGGGATCGCTGCACAATTCACTGCTACAAAAGGGTGGGCAGACCTATTACTTTTTGCATGAACCCAATGAGCTACTAATTCCTTTCCTGTTCCATTTGGTCCAGTGATCAACACCCGAGCATCTGTAGGTGCAACTTTTTCAATGGTTTCTTTTACAATCTGAATGGCAGTTGATTCTCCTACCATATCCAGTTTTTTAGAAAGTTTCTTTTTTAGAACTTTTGTTTCCGTAACAAGATTCTTCTTATCAAGTGCATTCCTTACTGTTAATAGTAACCTGTTGAGATCTGGAGGCTTTGGAATAAAATCAAATGCTCCTTTTTTTGTGGCTTCTACTGCTGTTTCAATGCTTCCGTGTGCGGAAATCATAATGAATTGAGGAGATTTTTCTAAAGCTTTAGCTTGATCCAACACCTCAATTCCGTCCATTTTTGGCATTTTGACGTCACAAAGCACTAAATCATAATCCTCTTCAGTGAGTTTTTTGAGTCCTTCTTCACCATCTTGTGCTTCTGAAACTTCAAATTTCTCATATTCTAAAATCTCACGTAATGTGGCTCTGATGACTTTTTCGTCATCAATAATCAAAATCTTCGACATGTCTCTAATTTAAAAGAAAAAAGTGCAAGTCTATAAGCCGGGTTCTGTTTCCTTCTGATATGAACCAAAAGGACTCTTGCCATTTATCTAGTCCTGACTTCACAATCAGGATCCATCGATCTACCCATTCCGCGTAAGAGCGAGCAACTCTTCTTGGAACTTAATCCAATGCGGAACCTATTTGATCTTTCAACCCATAAGGTTTACCATGCCCCCGACATCACTGGCGGAGCGGTAGGCTCTTACCCTACCTTTTCACCCTTATCCCGATAGCTATCGGGACGGTATATTTTCTGTGGCACTTTCTGTAAACTGACCGTCTCCAGTCAGCCTCCTTCCCGTTAGGAAGTATGGCGCTCTTTGTTGCCCGGACTTTCCTCTTTGTCCAAGTTTTGAATCTTGGATAAAGCGACAAGACGACTTGCACTTTGTAAAGTACGGAATTTAATTCCAGAAGGGTTTCAAGTCTTTGCTAAATGGTTATTAAAAAAAATTAAAGTTCTTCTTATTTATTTTAAAAAGATTAAAACAATTTTGAATACTCCATGTTTGTTACCTAAAGGCTTTTAAAAGCTGATTTTCATAGTGCTGGGTTGAACCGCTCCTAACAGAGCGGTTCTTTTTTTATAGGATTACTGTATCTTTTAATTATGAAACCCAACAGAAAATTCAAAAAGCTGATAAGAGCCATAAATTGGTATCCACCTTATCTATTTTCAGGTATTAAGGTTATTGAATATTCTGAAGATTTTACCAGATTCAAAGTGAGGCTAAAGCTTACTTGGTATAATAGAAATTTGATTGGTACAGCCTTTGGAGGTTCTTTATATGCTATGTGTGATCCTTTTTTTATGTTTATTCTAATTACAAATTTAGGAGAGGATTACATTGTATGGGATAAGTTTTCCCATATAGAATTTATAAAACCTGGTAAAGGCGATGTTTTCGCAACGTTTTCATTAGCGCCAGATGAGATCATGGAAATAAAGAATACTGTTGATTCTTTAGGAAAAAAAGTGTTTGAATTTCCATGCCAAGTGCTAGACAAATCAGGGAATTTGATTGCAAGCCTCAATAAAGGAGTTTATGTGAAAAGGAGAGATTTTCAAAAGCCTAGATTGTAAGTTCCTTTTGAAATGCAATGCTTACCTTTGAGTTCTAATTCGAATAGCTTATGATTTTAGTAGGAAATGCGGTTCTTTCAGATGATATAAAAGAAAACTTTTTTGTATGTGATTTGGAGGCTTGTAAAGGTGCGTGTTGCGTGGAGGGAGATGCAGGAGCCCCTTTGGACGATGAAGAAACAAAAATCATTGAGGATATCTATCCTATCGTCAAAGAATATATTACCGAGGAAGGAAGAAAAGTGATAGAAGCTCAAGGGACTTGGGTTATTGATAAAGATGGAGATAAAGGTACTCCAACAATAGGGGACAATAGAGAGTGCGCATATGCTTTATATGATGAAAGAGGAATCTTGAAATGTGGAATTGAGCAAGCCTATCTGGATGGTAAAATCACTTGGAAAAAGCCAATCAGCTGCCATATGTATCCGATTCGAATTACCAAATACGATGAATTCGATGCTCTTAATTATGACCGCTGGCATATCTGCGATCCTGCATGTCAATTAGGGTCAAATTTGAAAGTTCCTATTTATAAATTTCTTAAAGATGCACTTATTCGTAAATATGGTGAAGCATGGTATGAGGAATTAGTGAAAGAAATAGAGGGGTAGTGGACATGATATAGGAATGAATTAGGAAATAGAAAATAGTAAACTGATATTTTTAATTCTATATCTAATCAGTTTTGATTTGATAATGCCTAATCGGCTCTTCTCCTAAAAGATGTTCAATAAAATAGTCCCAACGTTTTTTGGTGAAATAATCGCCTGAAGTTCTACCAAAACTATGGTTTCGGCTAGGCCAAATAAATAAATCAAAATCTTTTCCTGCATTGATTAATGCTTCAGCAAATTTAAATGTTGCAGAAGGATTTACATTTTCGTCTATTCCACCATGAGCCAAAAGTAAATGTCCTTTAAGATTAGCAGCATTGGTAATATTGGACTGATTATGATAAAAATCTCCAACTGGATAGCCCATATACATTTCTGGCCACCAAGCTTTTTCCATTCTATGATCATGGTCGCCTGCTGAAGCGACAGCTACTTTGTAAAAATCAGGATGTAATAAAATTGCTCTACCTGCATCATATCCTCCAGCGGAGTGGCCAAAAATGCCAACTTTGTCGATATCCACGAATTTATTTTTTGACGCCAGTTTGTTAATGGCCAAAACATGATCCGTGGTACCATCGCCTAAATTATTGTAGGAAACATCATTGAATGCTTTTCCTCTTCCATGAGTTCCCAATCCATCGACAGTAACTAAAACAAACCCCAATTCAGCCATTGGCTGCTGCAAGCCAACAAGTCCAGATTTAAATGTTTTGGGAGTAATGGCAGTATGAGGACCCGAATAAGTATAATCTATAATTGGATATTTCTTCTTCGTAGAAAAAGTTGTTGGTAGATAATAGATACCGTAAATGGTGGTTTTTCCGTCTTTGGCGGTTGCAGTGAATTGTTTTGGGCTTTGGTAGCCTCTTTTTAGAAGATTTGAGATATCAGCCTTCGAAACTTCATAAACTATCTTGCCAGTCTCTAATTCCCTGATCACGGAAATTGTAGGGGTATTTACCGTAGAATAATTATCGACAAAATACATTGACCCAGGAGAGTAGGAAACATCATGGAATGAGTTTTCTGGAGTCAGCAGAGTTAAGCCCGTTCCATCAAGATTCACTTTGTATACGAAAGAATAATATGGATTTACATCTTTTTCCTTTCCGGAAGCTTCAAAGTAAAGAACTTCATTATCCTCGTCTAGGTACAAAATGTTTTTGACGACAAATTCTCCATCGGTGATTTTATTGATCAAACTTCCACTGTTCCAGTCCATCAGATACAATTGATTCCAACCTGACTTTTCAGTGCCTAGAATAAAGGAACCATTATCAAGCCTCCTAAAGATATTATTATTGTTAATGTGAGTGGGTGAACTCTCTGAATATACTTTACGGATTTCTGCTGTTTGGGCATTGATTTCTAGCAGGTCAAAAGCTTTAAATCCACGATGTAAATAAGTCCCAAAAAGATTTTCGCTCGAGCTGTCCCAATTGAAATACATACCTATAAAATGGGGAAGAGAAAGCTCTTGAAATTTAGTTTCTGATTTTTCTTCCAAGTCAAAAATTACAGGAGTATACATGACGACGGTTGTGTCTCCGGGAGATGCTCTGTAATACCCCATCAATTGAGGTCTAAACTTATCATCTTGACTATTGTCAAGAAGTAGCATTTTTTCTGCTAATCTTAAATCTACTATTTGGGTTTGGATTCTCTTAGAATCAGGAGACCAATTTACGGTGAAATGAAAAGGCCTTTCTCCATTTTCCCCATGAATCATATCGGACCATCCCCAGAAAGAGGCATATTCATAGTCTTTTTTTCCATCGAAACTCAGTTGAATCTCCTCGCCAGTTTCAAGATTTTCTACAAATAGGTTGAAATTTCTAGTGTAGGCTTTCCAATTCCCATCTGGTGAAATTGAAACCTCTCTATTTCTTGGTTCAGTAGCTTTTTTCGATTCTAAATTCCCTTTGGTATAAGTCCAACTTTGGTTTCTCCATTCAAAACTAATTGAACCATCTTTTCCAATTTGAATTCTATTGAATGGCAGGTCTTTTGAATCGATTGATTCACCTGTTCTTTGCGTGATTAATTCTGCTAGTTCTTGGTGATCAAAAGCCTCATTTGTAATCTTTTTTTCAATATCTGTTGAGAAAAACCGTTTTCCGTCTGCGGTGTAGGTTTGATGCCAAAACCCTGTTTTATCTTCATTCCAATTGGGATTTACTTCCATGTGATATACTTCCCTTTGGATGTTGTTACTCAGGAAATATTCAGCTCTGTGATAGGTTTCTTCATTGATTTGGGAATAACTTGTATTCCAAATAATAGAAAGTAAAATGAAAAGCTGTAGCCGGAAAAGAGGGAGCGTTTGAAACTTAGACATGAAAATAATTTATCGATTTAAAATCAAGATATGTCTATAAATTAAAAGATTCACTTACATAAGTGATTAAGAGTAATCTTATCATATAAGTGGTGGGAATTAACCTGCTGATTCATAAGCTTTTTTCAGCCAGTTTATTAAATCTTTGGAATATTGTTCTTCATGATTAATGACAATCCTATGACTTACCATTCCATTAGATTTTGTATCAACTTCAAGAATCCCTTTCGGTTCTTGTCCTTTGAGGTTGATTCCTACATCAAATCTGGTTTTAGTTGCAGGGATTAACAGGGCAAACTGTTTTTTTCGGCGGACACTCATATAAGCATTTTTTGGAACAAATTCTATATCATTTCCGAAAGACCCAATTTCTTTTTTAAGCTGATTATAAAGAGGTAGAAAGTGCTCTTTGCCTTTATACTGCTTCTTTATTAATTCATCTGCTCCACTAGCAGAACCAGCATCGGACTTAAGGGTTTTATGTGCCACTAAATTGGCAAACCCATGCGTGAATCCATGCTTTGTTTTGAGGAATTTTAAAATTTCCCCATGTTTAGAAAAGTTTTCTTTTTTGACAATTGAAACCCATTCATCTAGGCTTTTTCCATAATTTTTTTCAAGGTTGTCAATCATCGTTTGGGCTGCTTGATCCATGAACTTGCTGTTTTTTGTTTATGTTAAAATTCAATTTCAGTTAAGACTGGGAAATGATCAGAACCTTTAATCAGCGATTTTCTAATGTTTTGTATCATGTCATCATCTTTTTCAATGTAAGGATTCCAAACCTTTCCACTGAGTACTTTAAGTCCTTGACTTGCCAAAATATGATCAATTAAAACATTTACATAGTCACCCGTAATCCTGTCTTTAAAACGACTTGAATTAGGCTGCCATCCGTATGAATTGAGTTTTGGCTTAGGTAAAACCGATTTTAGGATATATTCTGGATGCCAGGTGTCTCCAAGTAATAATTCGACTGCACTTTTGCTAAATCGATTTTCATAAAAATCTAATTCAAATCCGTCATTAATGTCACCCATGACCATCACTTGTTGACCTTTTTCTAAATATTCGTCACATCGTCCGCGGATAGACATACATTCAGCAAAAAGTTTAAGTCTATCACGCTGAGAAATTTGTTCAAATCTAGCGTAGTCTACCATATCAAATATTCCTTTTGATTTGGTATGAGCAATTATAACCCGTGTAAGAAAGGTGTTATCCAAACCTAAAATACTTAGCTCCAAGGGCGGTCTATAATGCTTATACTGTTCTTTAATGAGTCGATTCAGGGTGTCTACCAAAAAAGCTTCATCAAACCTTTTACCTTCTTTTGTTTCTGGAGTGAAAAGTACTTTGATTTTTTCCGGATTATATAAAGCGCAAAGTTCCTGCTGTCCGGGAGAAGGGAATCCATGTATGCCTTTAAAGTTTTTGTTTGGAATAAATTCCTGAACCCAAGCTTCCAACTGTAAACTTGCAGTTTTCGACTTGTCTACTAATGTATTGGGTCCTTCAACTATACCTAGAAAATCAGGATCCATAGCCTCAACTACCTCTGCCAATTTCTTACTACGATCTCCGTCATCCCCGGTGGTTTTTGGGTTACCCTCTGAGTCAAAAAGGTCCCGCATCCATTGAACATTATATACTCCGATCTTTAGTTTCATAAAAATTCCAGTTAGATAAAACTGATATAAGTTACAAAATTCAGATTAGAGAATTGATGCTCAAAGAATTAAGTTTAAACTTTGATGTAGATCCGTCTTTTGTCCATCCAAAGCCCAATCAGCCAGATTAACAGCATATAGGAGAATGCAAAGAAGAAGGAAGCATTCTTTGGGCTAAGCCAACTAGTAAATAAGTTTTGATAGATTACAGATCTTAGAGACATGTCACCTATTGGAATCATCCCAAAGAGTGTGATAACTATTCCAGAGGCGATGTAAAGTATCAAGGGGTTTCTTCCAAAGACCAAGAAGAAATACGTCCAATTAGTGATTTTTCTCAATTCAATGATAAATACTAAAACAGCTAGAATTAACATGTCTATTCCAACAGTTAGCAATACATAAGAACTTGTCCAGATTTTTTTATTTATTGGGAAAAGGATATCCCAGGCATAGGCAGCAACAATTAAAATAATTCCTGCAATAATTAACTTTTTAATAGACTCCATATTATTGCCTAATTGTTGAATCATCTTTCCAACGATATATCCGGCAATGACATTTACAATTGAAGGAAGCGTACTCAAAATTCCCTCAGGATCAAATGGAATTCCCTCACCACCATACATACGACCTTCACCTACTAGAGCTAAATCAAGTTTGATTGCTGCATTTCCAGTAAGCCCAAAAGGATCGGCTGAGTCTCCAAACACGAGCATGATTGCCCAGTAACCTAATAGCGCTACTCCACTAAATATCCATCCTAACTTTACTCCGCCCAGATAAAGGATTATTGCTGCAAAGAAATAGCCTAAAGCAATTCTTTGTAAAACTCCAAATAAACGGACTTCGGTGATATTAATAAAACTGAATTCTCCGGAATCAGAAATGTCATAAAAAGGAAAAGCATTCAAAAGCCAGCCAATGAAGAAAATCAAAAATGCCCTTTTTCCTACTTTTTTAAAGAAATCTACTGTTGGCATATCTTGGAGTTTTTTCATTGAAAAACTCATCGCATTCCCCACAACAAACATGAAGGTGGGAAAAACCAGATCAGTAGGAGTAAATCCATGCCATTTTGCATGAGCCAATGGAGCATAAAGATTCGACCAATCGCCTGCTGTATTGACAATGACCATAAAAGCTATTGTCATTCCTCGTAATACATCTAAAGCAAGATACCTATTTGATAAAACTCCGGGACTTGTTTTAATATCCATAATTTAAGTTAGGTTGGGTGGTTATGTAACTTAAAAAGTAAAAGAAATAATTAAGCTACAATTTAAAATATTATCTTGTTTTTTACTTTTTAGATAATTTTTTAATCCATTAAACTTATCAAAATGAAAAATATAGAAGTAGACGAATTCAAAGTAGTCGATCCAATAGTATTAGAAAAATTGCCTACGGTTTTGGATTTGGGAATTTCAGAAAAAAAGAAATCCAAGAAATTAAACGATTACAGAGAAGATCTTAGTGATCATCAAGACACTATGTATGCGCATAACAAGTATTCAATCCTGATATGTTTACAGGGAATGGATACTGCTGGAAAGGATAGTTTAATCCGTGAAGTATTTAAAGAGTTTAACCCAAGAGGAGTCGTTGTTCACAGTTTTAAGACACCATCTACGAATGAGTTGAAACATGATTATTTATGGAGGCATTATGTGGCGCTACCACAAAGAGGGAAATACGGCGTCTTCAATAGAACACATTATGAAAATGTACTGGTTACCAGAGTTCATCCAGAATATGTATTGAATGAGAATATTCCGGGCATTAATTCTGTGGAGGAAATCACTCCATCATTTTGGGAAAATAGATATGAACAGATCAATAATTTTGAAAAGCACATTAGTCAAAACGGAGTTATTGTCCTAAAATTTTTTCTTCATTTAAGTAAAGAAGAACAGAGACAAAGACTACTTCGTAGGTTGGATAAGCAAAAACATAATTGGAAGTTTTCACCTGGTGATTTGAAAGAACGGAATCTCTGGGACAAATATCAGCAGTTTTATGAGGAGGCCATCAACAGAACATCTAAACCTCATGCTCCTTGGTATATTATTCCTTCAGATAATAAGAAGACTGCCAGATTGCTTGTTGCTAAAATTATACTGGATGAAGTTACCCGATATAAGGATATCAAGGAACCTGAATTAGAAGAATCTATTGCTGAAAATATTAGCAAGTATAGAGAAATGCTTCAAAAGGACATTTGATGAGTTGTAGTTTTATTTCCCTGGTCCTTAGTTTTTTATTGAATAAAATTATGTATTAAGGTTAATTTCGTTTCGCTAGGTTCGAATTGAATTTTTCAGTTGCGGTTTATAGTTATGTTTTAAAATCTACTAATCCAAAAGAAAAAAGTATTTTAGAATAATAAAATTGTACTTTAGGATTAAAGATTTCTTAATATATCTTGTAATTCAACCATATTGTTTTAAAATGAAAAATATCATAATAATAATTTTTAGCCTTTGTCTTTTTTCTGGAGTATTTGCTCAAGGGGAAAAAAGATATGTCATCAAGCTCAAAGAGAATGGGGTTTTTACATCTGCCGATGTCACGGACAGAGACCAAGCGCAAAGTAGTAATAGTTCGCAGCGAAAGATGAAAAGGGATAAAGCCGAAAATATTGCAAGAGGTAAGGGAGTTAATAGGATATTAGAATCTTTTTCTGATGTCGCAGTTGGGTTAGTTGTGGAGATGAATGAAACTCAAGCCGAGGCACTGAGGGCAGATTCAGATATTGAGTCGGTCATTGAAGATTTTATAATGCAAGGAAGACCAAGAATGCAAGCTAGGAGGCCAATTATGCAGGGAAGGCCAAGAATGCAAGAAGAATATGGGTATGATATAGAGGCCGGAACCAATTGTTCAATTATTGAAGCAGGAGGAGGGCAAAGAAGAAATGGAGCTGAAAGAAATTTCATTTGGATTGTAGACTCGGGAATAGACGGAAACCATGACGACTTGAAAAGCAGTATCAATAAATCTAAGAAATATGCAAAATCATTTGTGGATAATAATCCGTGGAAAGACGATGCAGGTCATGGGACATTTATGGCAGGAATAGCTTCTGCAGAGTCGAGACCTAATGGAAATGAATTTGCAATGAATGGGATAGCTCCTGGTGTACCCACAATATCTTTAAAAGTACTTGATTCAAATGGGGAGGGGTTTTGGTCTGATATCGTTTTAGCATTAGACCATGTTGCCCAATTTGGAAGGAGAGGAGATGTAGTTTCCATGAGTTTAGGAGCATTTGGGATTTCAAATTGTGCTGATTCCAATCCCATACTCAGTGATGCAGTCAAAAATGTTGCAAGCAAAGGAATATTCCTTGTCATGTCAGCAGGTAACGATAGTGGTGATTCAAATATGAATTTGCCGGGTTGTATAACCGGGGAAAATATTTTCACCATAGGTTCAATTGATTTTAATTGCCAAGATGGTGAAGGGGGTTGCTCAAGTTTCTCTAACCTTGGATCAAATGTAAATTGGGTTGCTCCGGGAAATCCAGTTTTCTCTACTTCCCCAGGAAATGAATATCAGGTCTGGTCAGGAACCTCTATGTCAGCAGCCTATGTGGCCGGAATAATATATGCTTCGCAAGGATCTCCAGCGGTTGCGGGGACTGTCAGTTGTGGAGGAAGAACTTATTCAATTCCAAAGATTAGATAAGAATATTTAGGAAGGGAAAAAAGAAGGACATGAAAACTTTCATGTCCTTCTTTTTTTATAATCCTGTTTAAAAGGGATTAATTTTTCTTAATGGAAGCATTTAATTTCATTACTCTTATTTCAGATTTTATATCCTCTATTAATATCATGAATTCGGGATTATCTCGAATTGAGTCAAATAGTGGATTGATTTCCAGTAACTGATAATCTTGAAAATTCATATCTTTTGCTAAGTTTAAGAATTCTATAGCCTTCTCTTTATTCTTTTTCATTAAATATAAAGCTGCCGTAAATACTGCAAATTCCTTATCAGCATTTTCTCCCTTAAGCTCCATAGTATATTCATTCAGCTTTTTGTTGATGTAAAAATCAGCTTCATCGGATTTGCCCTTGGATTGAAATATACTAGCCAAATATATTGGTGCATAAAAGTATGGATCTGATTCCCAATTATCTTTTTCCTCAATGGATTGAGTCAAATAATTTTCAGCATTTTCATAATCCCTATTCATGTAGGATAGTATTCCCGCAACTTGATCATTACTTGATTCATTGTTATGCAATTTCCTGACTTGGGCAATAACTGACTTGACACTGTCTGATTTTCCTTCAGCTAAAAAACTTAGGCCCAATTGCTCATACGTATCAAAAGAGGGTTTTATGGAAATGGATTTTCTTAGCCAGTTTTGAGCCTGTTTTTGATTTTCAAAAAGACGGTAGTTCCAGCCTAAAATTTGAAATGGAATAAAGCTTTTAGGATTAAGCCCTGCTGCTTTTCGTTGTAAATCCAAAGATTTATCAAGTTGGCCTGTGATAAAATAAACCGTGGCGAGGTTTCCGATGGCCTGCGCATGATTGGGACTTATTTCAACAGCTTTTTCTAAATATTCTAATGCCAGTTGATATTGATTATTATAATAATAGGCTACTCCCATTGCTTTATAACCTTCGGCTAGTCTTGAATCCATTTGAATAGCCTTACTCCCTGCATAGAGTGATGAATCCAACCAAACTGAGGGATAATTAAAAATCCCATACATCTGCGCATAAGCATCACCTAATCCTGCCCAAGCCAATGCAAAGGTTGAGTCAATTTTAATTGCCTCTTTAAAACTTGCTAGGGCACTTTTATTATTGGTAAGCTGATATTCGTAATATTGACCTCTTCCTTTTAAGTATTGCTCATAGGCCTCAAAACTTGATGTAGGCTTTTGATTTATTTGATCTATTTCAGAAAGGGTCACCTCGGCTTGTAGCTTTGTGGCTATTTCCGATGCAATGCGGCTTTGAACATCAAATAAATCTTCAATCATTTCCAGATCAAATGTTTCTGCCCAAATAGCTTGGTTTGAATTTGCATCTATCAATTGAACCCGAATTCTAAGTCTTTCACCTGACCATTGAACACTTCCTTCTAGTAGTGTACTTACTCCTAAGGCTAAGGCAATTTCAGGATTACTCTCTTGGGAGTTTTTGTATAAGACCGTACTAGTCCGGGAAATTACACGAAGTGAATTTATCTTGGATAGTTGCGTAATAATATCTTCTGTAAGTCCATCACTGAAATACTCTTTGCTCGGATCTGCATTCAGGTTTTTTAAAGGTAGTACGGCAATAGACTTATCTTTGGTCCAACTTGTAGATTCACCCCAGTTTATAAACCAGATCAAGAAAGCTATGATGCTTATTAAAAGTCCGATTCCAACCCAGTACCTCCAAGTTTTTCGTTCCTGATATTTGATCGTACTGATCATTTCCTCTCTTCTTGGAACGACTAAGGGTTCTGTCGAAAGAGCAAATAAGGTGAGGCCACGCTCAACGTTCTTCAGCTTAAACTCTCCTAATTTTACATTTGGAAACTCATCCTCGGATTTAATGAGTGATTTTAATTGCTTAGAAAATAATACGCATGATGGAACCCCAATACTTTGAATTCTTGAAGCTATGTTGACCGCATCCCCATAAACATCACCACGGTCAAAAATAACATCACCACAGTGTAAGCCGATCCTTAGCCTAATTTCACCACGTGATTGCCATTCTGTTTGGATTTCAATACTCGCGTTAAGAGCATCTTCAGCATTTTCAAAAATCGCTAAAACGCCATCTCCAAGTTCCTTTATTAGTGTTCCTTGATACTTTTCAAAAAAATGCTGATGAACATCAAGATTATCTTTCATCAGTTGATAAGCGTTATCTTCATCTCTCCCCATTAGTTCGGTGTAGCCTACAATGTCAGAGAAAAATACAACTGAAAGCTTCTTGTTTAGACTTTGATTCATATAAACAGTACCATGCTTCTAATCGTAGAAGCAAAAGTTGGGGTTTCTTAAATTTATTTCAAGATAAAGATCAAAATACTATTTCTAATCGAAAATTGAATTAATTGTATTTTTGAATTGTATTAAATCCCTTCAAAATAGGTGACTATGGATAGAATAGACTTGTCTTCGAATTATCCTTATTTTGCTTCAAAATAAAGCATTTTATATCTGTTACTTCTCATTGTTCTTTCGCATTATATAAGTGGTAAATTAAAAAGAACAAAAATTGGATTATTCTTTTATTATTAATTCCCTTTTTCTCTATTATGAAAGGTGACAATTTTGGTTCTAAATAAGAATAGCGAACCTTGAGGAATCTGGAATTCTGAATTTAGACTTGATACTTTTTTAAACTTCTTATTGACCTTTTGTTAAATTGATTTTTCCTATCACATCCAAAAAATAAGATTGGATTTAGGTAGTTTGAATTGCTTAGTTTAAGAATGAAATTTCATCCATGAATACCCACCCTTTTGATCCAGCACCGGGATGCCACTTAGGAAGAGATTTAATGGCTTTCATTTTTATCTTGACTTTTTTAAACTCTGTGGTTGGCAAATCATAATTCAAAGCTTGAAATCTGGAAGGTTTAATATCCGTTGATTGAGTTGGGATTTCATCTATGATTTTTTCCCAATTCCCAGTATTTTTTATCCAAACCTCAACCTGAGTAGGTGGAAAAATGTATGCTCCTTCATGATAAAGCAAACTAATTGTCAATTCTTTAGGTTTTTGGTCATCGGCCAAAGTAATTTCCACTTCAGGATCTTCATCCTGGAAGCCTAACCACTCTCCTGATGTGTGATTATTTTCTCCTTTTATTTGATCTATTAGGGTTAATTCACCTTTCCCAAAATAATTTGGATTCGGTTGCGTGAGAAGTTTTAATTCCTTTGGAGGGTTTCCACTTCTGAATAATAAAACACTTGAGGAGGGACTTCCTTTCCAATCTTTTGCAAAGGCTCGAGCTTTTACTTCAGCAGTCTTATTTATCCAGATTGGCCCCTTATAGATTGGAGAAGAAATACTATCTGGTTCTTCGCCTTCTGTTGAATACCTAATTTCAACAGTTTTTATTGGATGTGTTATTTCTAGCTTTGCGCTATCAGCAAACATATTTACTTCTGAAATAATCGTCGGTGAATTAAGATCATAAATAACTCCTCGACCATCGAAACCATATTCAATTTTTGTATCGGGCAATTTATCTTCCAATTTTTCCTTTTCAGCATCACTAAGCCCGGTTTGCCATATAAACAGTTTTTCAAGACTTTTCATCTTTCCTAAACTTTCTAAGCTTTTGTCGTCTAAAGTATTTCCAGAAATAGCTAAAGAAGTTAAACTTTGTAAGTTGGTAATCTCAGAAATTTCATCTGAAGTGAGATCTGTGAAATTGGCCTGAAGCTCTCTTAGATTTGGGAAATTGGAAAGAAATCCAAAACTCACACCATTGAGTGGCATCTTATTCAGATTTAACTGAACGACCTGCTCCCCGATTGCTTTGAGTTCACCTAATGAGTTCGGATCAAATGCCGAAATCCCAAAATATGAAACTACCAAAGCTGGAGAACCTGGGTAGATAGGCGCTACTTCCCTGAAAAAATTATTTAATTCTAAGATTGTTTCAGGATCTGCTGCATCGAAATTATAATTTTCTTCAGTACTAAATTTCTGAGATGCCAATTGAAATAATTCAGATTCTGTATCTACTTCCTCAAGTTTCTGATCAAAGCTAGCACCTGAATATACCCAGTCCATTAGAATCGTTTTTTCTTCATCAGTCAACTGAATTTTATTTTTTGGAGGCATATGCTCTTTCTCTTCCAGTGGAAGGTTGATTCTAGTCACCAAAAGGGACTTTTCAAAATCACCGGGTACCACAAAAGGTCCTGATTTCCCACCTTTCTTAATGTGCTCCACTAGGTCCATCCTAAGCTCTCCCTTAATCTTACCCTCTTTATGACAGCTTATACATTTGGCTTGAAGGATTGGTTGTACTACATCTCTAAACACTTCTGCCTCACTTAGGGCTATGGTTTCTTGTTCTTCCTTTAGAATAGGGGAGAGCAGAAAATTTTCCCCGTGGGTTAAATCAGCCCCCCAATGACCAGCTTGCAAAACTCCAACTGCAATTATTGCACTTAGACTTTTAGAAAAATTTATGGATTGATTTCTTATAAAGTAAAGCAGAATACTTAACCCAAATACAGCAAGTCCCGCCCATTTGTGCCATTCTAAAGCCGATCCCTCATAATCCTCTTGGGCAAGAATTAGACCAGCTAAAACCGTAATTCCTGCAAAATTACACCCTAGGAGGAAGCTGATTTCTCCAAATTCTTTCAGATCCTTTTTAGCCTTTAGATTTGGAGCCCAAAAAAACAATAGGCCGAAAAGCAAAAGAACAATTGGGAAATGCAAAATAAGTGGATGACTTCTGCCAATAACTTGCAGCCATTCCGGGAGAAATAAATTATCCCCACCAATAGTCAAAATCAGGGCCAAACCTATCCATACAAATAGGGTGTTTTCAAGAATGGATCTAAAAGTATTGAAGCTAATCATACAAAACCTTAAGCAATGATATCTTTAATTACATGTCCGGAAACGTCAGTCAATCTATACCTTCTTCCCAGATGTTTATAGGTCATTCGCTCGTGGTCTATACCCATAAGATTCATTACAGTGGCTTGGAAATCATGAACGTGTACAGGGTTTTCAGTGATATTATAACCGAACTCATCTGTTTCACCATAGACCATCCCGGATTTTACACCTCCACCGGCCATCCATATGGAAAATGCTCTTGGATGGTGGTCTCTTCCATAATTGTCCTCAAGGATTTTACCTTGGCAATAATTTGTTCTACCGAATTCACCTCCCCAGATGACCAGAGTTTCATCAAGCAGACCTCTCTGCTTTAAATCCTTAACCAAGGCCGCAGATGCTTGATCCACATCCTTGGCCTGCAGCGCCATTTCGCTTGGCAGGTTTCCATGTTGATCCCAGCCTTGATGATATAATTGAACAAATCTTACCCCACTTTCAGAAAGCTTTCTTGCTAAAAGGCAGTTTGCAGCATATGTTCCAGGAATCAGGCAATCAGGTCCATACATTTTGATAATGCTGTCAGGTTCTTTGGAAACATCAGTCATTTCAGGGACTGCTGTCTGCATCCTATAGGCCATTTCATATTGTTGAATTTTGGCACTGATTTCCGGGTCATTAAATTCTCTGTAATTCAGATCATTCATCGCTGAGATTTGGTCGAGCATTTTTCTTCGCTCATCTCTGGACATAGATTTTGGATCCTTCAGATACAAGACAGGATCTTCAGAATTTGAGAATTGTACACCTTGATGTGTTGCATCCAGAAACCCATTACTCCAAAGCTTGGAGTAAACTCCTTGACCATTTCCTTTTCCCCGACTCAACAGGACGCAAAATGCGGGTAGGTTGCTGTTTTCACTTCCAAGACCATAGCTGAGCCAAGAGCCCATACTTGGACGATTTCCCACTTGAGCCCCTGTTTGGAAAAAAGTCAAGGCGGGATCATGGTTAATTGCCTCTGTATGCATGGATTTAATGATACAAATATCATCAACTACACCTGCAGTATGGGGGAAAATCTCTGAAATCCATGCTCTGGATTCACCGTATTGGTTAAATTTATAATAAGAGCCAACTAATGGGAATGAGGTCTGACCTGCAGTCATTCCAGTAAGCCTTTGACCACCGCGAATGGATTCAGGAAGTTCCTGACCCATATTTTTATTCAATAATGGTTTATAATCGAAAGACTCTAATTGACTAGGGGCACCATTTTGGAAAAGATAAATTACCCGCTTTGCCTTTGGAGCAAAATGAGGTAGCGCAGACATAATGGCATCTTCATCAGGACTTCCGCCTTTGAATAGATCTGGAATAAGTAATGAGCCCAATGCTGCACTTCCCACACCTAAGCTAAGTTTCGATAAAAATTTCCTCCTGTTCAGATTTAAACCCTGCTCTAATATTTCCTTTTCCATTTTAAATCTTGGTAATCGTTTCTTCTAAATTATATAAACTTACTATTACCTGCATTAATGCTGCAGATCTAGCTGTTTCCTTAGTGGAGTCTATTGGATATTCTCCAACCTCCAAAGTAGGTTTTATCTGGTCTTCATTTTTTTCAAAACGTTCTAATTGATCTTCAAAATAATCCTCTATTAAGGCAGCCTCATCAGATTTCATATCTCTACAAAGAATTCTTTTGAAGGCCATTTCTAATGCTTCAGTATTGTCTTGGTACTTAGAAGTAAGGTTCATAGCCAAAACTCTGGAAGCTTCTAAAACCATCGGATCATTTAACATGACCAAAGCCTGTAAAGGAGTATTGGTTCTACCTCTGCCCACTTCGCATTGATCTCTATTACTTGAATCAAAAATGATTGCCTTTGGAGGTGGAACCGTTAATTTAATAAAATTGTAAAGTCCTCTTCTATATAGGCTTTTTCCAGTATCCTGAACATAAGTAGCCAAAACACCTCTTCCTGAAGATGCGGCTTCCCAAACTCCCTCTGGTTGATAAGGCTTTACACTGGGGCCTCCAAGTTCCTGATGCAGAAGACCGCTACTGGCAAGAATTAAATCCTGAATATTTTCAGCAGATAATCTTAATCTTGGTGCTCTCGCTAAATAGATGTTTTCAGGGTCTTTGGCTAAATGGTCTTTGGTTAATTCTGCAGATTGCTGATAGGTTGAAGAACTCAAAATCTGTTTCAGAAGTCTTTTAATATCCCAGCCATTTTCCATAAAGTCAACAGCAAGCCAATCCAATAATTCCGGATGACTAGGTAAATCACCTTGCATCCCAAAATCTCCTGCAGATTTCACAATCCCGGTACCAAATATTTCCTGCCAGATTAAGTTTACAAAAACTCTGGCTGTAAGCGGGTTATTTCTATCTGTAGCCCATTTGGCCAAACCAAGTCTGTTAGCTTCCAAGTCTTTAGGGAATTCTAAAATGGATGCAGGTGTAGAGGCAGAAACCGGAACTGTAGGTGCATCATAGACTCCTCTATCTAAAATATATGTAGTTCTTTTTTCTTCACCTTCAAGTTCTCCCATGACCGAGATACTCAATTTAGAGCTGTCTTGGTAATTTATAAAACTCATAATTCCGGAAAGATCCTGCTGATCTACCCATAAAACAGGTGTTTTAGCAGGTTTAGAAATCGAAACATCTCCCTCATAACCCTTTTCTGGGGTATTATTGAAAAAGGCAAAAAGCTCATAATATTCTTTCTGTGAAAAGGGATCGTATTTATGATCATGACATTGGGCACATTCCATGGTAATTCCCAATAATCCTTTGCTGAAGGTATTCGTTTTGTCTAAAACATACTCAATTCTATATTCTTCATCAATCACACCACCTTCTTCCGTGTATTTGTGGTTTCGGTTAAAAGCAGTAGCAAGAATTTGTTCTTTTGAAGCATTGGGTAATAAATCACCTGCAAGCTGCCAAGTTACAAATTGGTCATAAGGCATGTTTTCGTTGAAAGCATGAATAACCCAATCCCGATATGGCCATTGGCTACGGATATTATCGTCTTGATATCCATAGCTGTCAGCATATCTGGATATGTCCATCCATAGTACCGCTAATTTTTCTCCAAAAGCTTTATCGGCCAAAAGACCATCTAATAAATCATCATAGTTATTTTCTCCTGTGAAATCACCAAAGCGATCAAGTAATTCGGGGCTTGGGGGAAGTCCAGTCAAGTCAAGACTTGCTCTTTTGATTAATTCATGAGGTTTTGCAACAGGATTGGGCTCTAAGCCAATTGACTTCATTTTTTGATAAACAAAAAGATCAATCTCATTTTCAGACCAATCATTTGTTGCCGGTAAATTAGGCTTTTCTGCTCTTGTAAAGGCCCAGTGAGGTTCATATTTAGCCCCTTGCTTGATCCATTTCTTAATTAACTCTTTTTCTTTTTCTGTAAGAGATAAATTTGATTCAGGGGGAGGCATAAGTTCTCCCGGGTCTTCAGAAATGATTCTATGGTAAACTTCTGATTCTTCTAAGCTCCCAGAAACAAGAGCAAACTTACCGGGACTTTCTTTCAACGATGTGAAAGCACCTTCTTCCGTATCCAACCTTAAATCAGCTTCTCTTTTGTTTGCATCAGGCCCATGACATGCAAAGCATTTGTCAGAAAGGATGGGGCGTATATGAAAATTATAACTGATTTGATCACCCGCAGAAAGTTCTGGGATATTGGAATTTTCGGATGTACAATTCCAGGCTAACAATGCTAGTAAAGGCAGACTCCAAATACTTCGTTTGTTAATAAGTGCCATTAAAGTAATTTTTAGAATGTAAGTTATAAAAAATTTTTACAAAAGTCATTTCATATTATGAAAAAAAAGTAATAAAGTTTAAAAATCATAAGAAAGATACCTTTTATCATCGAATTTTCAAGTTTTAGTATTTTTTACAAATTAATATATTTCTATTATTAGTAAATAAGAGATTTTAATATTGTTTTATTAAAATAAACAGAATTTAATTCCAAATTAAGCGCATGAGATTTCATTAACTGTGACATTTAGATGATTTGAATAATTACTAAATGGCAAGATTGTTTAAAACAAATTAAAGAAATGAAAACTAAACTGATGTTTATTCTTTTACTCTGGTCAATTCCAGGGTTCTCTCAGGTTAGCGAAAAACCAATAGGTCCATTTATAAGGGTCTATGATTCACTAGAGAATAAAATTGAAAAGGGTAGATATCTCAATATTTCAGAAGACTTTGAGGAATTATTTCTAACAAATAACTCAGATACTCTCATTGTGCCAGTCGCCCAGATTTCTTATATCAGGACTAAAAGATCTCCTGGTCATTTGATATTAGTTGGAGGAGCCATTGGATTTGCGGCGGGTTTTACGATGGGAGCAATATCATACGATCCAGATGCTTGGTTGGATTTTGGTTATGGGTTTGAAACAATAGTTCCAGGATTGATTGTAGGTTTAGGTGGAGCGGCTTTGGGAGCAGTTGGAACTGGATTTAAAAAATCCTCTTTAAATCAAATTGATGGGAGTCCTGAAAAATTGAAAGAATTTGCAAATAGTGTTTCGCCCACCATGAACCTAGATGAATGAAAATATGCCTGCACCAAATTCAATTTTCAACTTAACCCAAGACTAGAAATTTATAAATGCTAAACGCTTGTGAAGTGAAATGATTGAGAAATCTTTTAGCAGGTACAATATGAAAAATACTGGAAGGGTGGGAGAAACAAAATTATCGAAAATCAACTATTAAAATCTATTTCAATGATGGTTATTCAAAAGTTATATGGGATTTTAATAATCCTGTTATTCATGTCCTTTACTTCCTGCAAAACCTACCAAAAAGTGGATTGGATTAAACCCCCGCTACCGAAAGAAGAAAGATCTATATTATTTGAATCAAGGCAGCTTTCTCGACTGAAGGAAGGGGATAAGATATATATCAAAACTAAGGACAGCTTAAGTTACGATATCGTCTATTCCATGGTCCAAAATGATTCTATAAAAGGTCAGTTTTTACAGAAAAATAATAGGAGAATTAAAGTTCCTATTGATACAGGAATCCCACTATCTCAAGTGCATATGCTAAAAGTAAAAAAGTCTAATCTTTTGGCTTCAATAGGGGTTGGCGTTATAGTACCCGTTTCTATTTGGGTTTATTTTTTGATATTCTATTGAAATATCCTACTTCCCTTTAATCTAAAACAAAAAAAGCTGCCCATTTGAGCAGCTTTTTACTGGGTATAAGGTTGGGTTATTTTTTAATGACTGAGAAATCGAATGTTTCTAAGAATTTGGTAGTAAAGTTCCCGGCTTTAAATTCCGGATCCTCCAATAAAGCAATGTGGAAAGGAATCGTAGTTTTAATTCCATCAATCACAAATTCCTCTAAAGCTCTCTTCATTCTTACGATTACTTCTTCTCTTGATTGACCGCTTACAATCAATTTAGCGATCATGGAATCATAATTTGGAGGGATTACATATCCTGCATACACATGTGAGTCTACTCTTACCCCACGTCCACCAGGGATATGCAAGTTTTGAATCCTTCCCGGACTTGGTCGAAATCCATTTGAAGGATCCTCTGCATTAATTCTACATTCCATTGCATATAGTTTTGGATAGTAGTTTTTGCCACTAATTACATCTCCAGATGCAACTTTAATTTGTTCTTTTATTAAATCAAAATCTGTTACTTCTTCAGTAATTGGATGCTCTACCTGGATTCTGGTATTCATTTCCATGAAATAGAAGTTTCTGTTTTTATCAACTAAAAACTCTATTGTACCAGCACCCTCGTATTTTATGGCTTCAGCACCCTTAATAGCTGCTTCGCCCATTGCTTTTCTTAACTCATCAGTAATGAATGGGGAAGGAGTTTCCTCTACTAACTTTTGATGCCTTCTTTGGATTGAGCAATCTCTTTCTGAAAGATGACATGCTTTTCCATTTTTGTCTCCTATAATCTGGATTTCAATGTGTCTTGGCTCTTCAACAAATTTCTCTAGATACAGGCCATCATTTCCAAAGGCAGCACCTGACTCCATTCTAGCATCATCCCATGCTTTTTTGAAGCCACTTTCTTCTTTTACAATTCGCATACCACGACCGCCACCACCGGCAGTAGCTTTCAAAATCACGGGGTATCCCATCTCATTTGATAACTTTATTCCTTGCTCGATAGAATCCAATAATCCTTCGGAGCCTGGAACAGTGGGGACACCAGCTTCACGCATGGTAGCTTTAGCCGTTGCTTTATCACCCATTTTAGCAATCATATCGGGACTGGCACCAATGAATTTGATTCCATATTCTTCACAGATTCTAGAAAATTCCGCATTTTCAGAAAGAAAACCATATCCTGGATGGATAGCATCAGCATTGGTGATTTCAGCTGCAGCTATTATTCTTGGGATGTTCAAATAAGAATCTCTACTGGGAGCTGGACCAATGCAAACAGCTTCATCTGCAAACCTTACATGAAGGCTGTCTTTATCAGCAGTGGAATAGACCGCAACAGTTTTGATTCCCATCTCTTTGCAGGTTCTGATGATCCGCAAAGCGATTTCTCCTCTATTGGCTATAAGTATTTTTTTAAACACGTCCGTATTTTTTGGTGAAAAAATTACCCTGCAGGGTCTACAAGGAATAAAGGTTGGTCATATTCTACCGGTGTAGAATTGGTAACCAGAATCTTTACAATTTTTCCAGAAACTTCAGATTCAATCTCATTAAAAAGTTTCATTGCTTCAATAATACAAACAGTTTGACCTGGTTTGACAGTATCTCCTACATTTACAAAAGCTGGAGAATCTGGATTTGGAGTTAGATAAAATGTCCCAATCATAGGTGATTTTATCTCTACTAAATTTGATGATTCAGCTGGAGTCGGTTCAGCAGGACTTGATGCCGCCGGAGTTGGAGCTGCCGCAACAGGTGCAGGTGCGGGTGCAGGTGCTGGAGCAGGTGCTGCTTCGACAACTCTTACGTTTGAAGAATCTTTTTTAATAGAAAGCTCAAATTCATCAGTTTTGATTTTGACTTCAGCCAAACCTGAGTTTGAGATATAATCGATTAGCTCTTGAATCTCTTTAGGTTTCATATTTTTGTTTTTAAAAGAATGTCCGAGGACAGTTCAAAATTGGGTTTAAATAAAAATAGCTGTTTCAATATGAAATTGAATACAGCTAAGTTAATTATTTTACTCTTTCTGAGTAGGATCCATCCCTAGTATCTACTTTGATCATGATATCCTGTTCCACAAATAAAGGTACCATGACGGTCGCACCAGTTTCTAAAGTCGCAGGTTTTAAAGCGTTGGTCGCAGTATCCCCTTTAATTCCTGGTTCTGTGTATGTAATCATTAATTCAACAAAAGGAGGTAATTCTACAGAAAGTGGAGTCTCAGTTTCATCATGAATTAGAATATCTACTAATTGACCATCCTTCAAAAGATCAGGTCTTTCAATCAATTTTTCTTCAATAGATATTTGCTCAAATGTATTGGTATCCATAAAATGATACCCCATATCATCTTTGTATAAGAATTGATGTGGTCTTTTTTCTACTCTTGCAGTTTCTACTTTTTCACCTGCATTGAAAGTTTTATCCAAGGTTTTGCCACTAGTTAGACCCTTTAATTTGGTTCTCACAAAAGCTGCTCCTTTTCCAGGTTTTACATGTTGGAATTCCACAATAGTGAAAATGTCATTGTTTAATACCAGACAAAGGCCGTTCTTAAAATCTGAAGTATTTGCCATATCCTTAATTTATTATTTTAATCTGATTATTTAGGGTCGTATGCCCATTTCAAATAAATAGCTCCCCAAGTGAATCCACCTCCAAAAGCAGCAAGTATCAAGTTATCCCCTTTTTTTAATTGACTTTCATAATCCCAAAGGCAGAGTGGGAGTGTAGCTGCAGTAGTATTTCCATATCTTTCAATGTTCATCATTACTTTGTCAAAGCCAATGCCCATCCTACTCGCAGTAGCATCGATTATTCGTTTGTTGGCCTGATGGGGAACTAACCAAGCTACTTCATCACTTGTAAGATTATTTCTCTCCATTACCTCTGCACTGACATCTGCCATGTTGGTCACTGCAAATTTAAATACCGTTGAACCTTCTTGTGCTGCAAAATGCTCTTTTGCATCAACAGTTTCATGTGTAGCTGGTCTCATGCTTCCTCCTGCCTTCATATTTAGATAAGGAGCCCCAGAACCATCTGAATGTAGCAAAGCGTCCATTATCCCAAACTCTTCTGTAGTTGGTTCTAATAATACAGCTCCAGCACCATCTCCAAACAAAATGCAAGTTGTTCTGTCTTCATAATTTACAATGGAAGACATTTTATCCGCTCCTACCACAATTACTTTTTTGTGCTGTCCAGTTTGAATGAATTGACTTCCTATTTGAAGTGCGTATAAAAACCCGGAACAGGCTGCGGCGATATCAAAGCTATAACTATTTTTTGCACCAACTTTATCTGCAATGATATTAGCTGTTGCAGGGAAAGGCATATCTGGAGTGACAGTAGCACATATGATTAGATCTATGTCTAGCGGATCTGTGTTAGTTTTTTCCAACAAGCCTTTTATGGCTTCAACACCCATTACTGAAGTTCCTTGGTTTTCACCTTTAAGAATCCTTCTTTCTTTAATTCCTGTTCTTGTGTAAATCCACTCGTCGTTGGTATCTACCAGAGTTTCAAGTTCTTTATTGGTTAAACGGTATTCAGGAACATATCCTTGTACTCCGGTTACCATAGCTCTGATTTTGTCCATTATTATTTGTTTATGCTAAGGAGCCTCAATAAATAAACTCCTTAAAATGGGTTGATAGGTAGGTATGTTTTCTTTGAGGAATGTCAAAAATATTATAATTGTCTCTGACCACCAAAACAAAAACTACCAATAGAATCCAATATACTGAAAGACAGCGGATTGAATTCCCATAAAAACAAAAAATCCATTCCTCATTAAGAATGGATTTTTATTTAACTTAAATAGTTGATTAAGCTAGGACTTCTTTTTCGATTATTACTTGTCCTTTGTAGTATAATTTACCGTCCAACCAGAAAGCTCTGTGTGGTAAGTGCATTTCACCAGTAGTAGGGCATTTAGCTAACCCAGGAGCCTCCAATTTATAATGAGTTCTTCTTTTATCTCTTCTGGTTTTCGAAATTTTTCGTTTAGGATGTGCCATTTTATGTGTGGTTTAAGATTATTCTTTGTTTTTTAAATTTTTTAATGATGCCCAACGGGGATCAATTTCTTTTTTTTCTTCAGAGTTTTCCTCAAGTTCATCGTCTTCAAACTCATCCTCATCAAAATAAACGATTCCACCTTCTCCTTCAAAATCATCTTCATCCAATTCATTACGGTAATCCGGATGGATTCTTTTTGCTGGGAGATTGAGTAGAATGAATTCGTAAATCAACTGTGCTACATTGATTGAAGGCGTATCCCTTGTAATCATTATAACATCTTCATTGATTTCCTTTTCTTCGCTACCATATTTATAGATGATGGTTTCATTGATATCCAATGGCTGGTCGTATTCCTCGAGACTTCTGTCACAAGTCAGTCTGACTGAACCCTGAATATGAAAATCCATTTCTATTAAATTGGCACCTTTATTCATTTTAACCCGTATGGTTAAATCGCCTTTTTCGACGAGATGATTGTCTTCAAACTGTTGGAAGAACGAATCTCCTATTTGGAAGTTGATTTCGTGTCTTCCCTCTACGAACTTAATTACCTCAATATCAAAGGTTCTCCAGAATTTCACGATTTCTCCTCTCGATTTAAGACCGCAAATTTAGGTAATTATTTAAACAGGATAAAATAGAATCTAAAATAATATTTGGTTTGGATAAGAAATCTTACTTTTTATTAAAGTTTATGCTAATTCCTGATCATGTTGACTGACAATATCGGCGGCTAAAAAAATAGCTGCTCTCATAGAACCTTCATCAGCAACATTTTTACCAGCTATATTATATGCAGTTCCATGATCTGGTGAAGTTCTGATTACCGGTAATCCTGCCGTGAAATTTACACCGGAACTAAATGCAATTGATTTGAAAGGAATTAATCCCTGATCATGATACATAGCCAATACTCCATCAAATTTATTTTGATGCATCATCCCAAAAAAACCATCTGAAGGATAAGGACCAAAAACCATTTTATTTTGATCCTTAAGTTCTTTTATCGCTGGTTTTATAATCTCTTCTTCTTCAGTTCCTAATAATCCATCTTCACCAGCATGAGGATTCAAGCCTAAAATCGCAATTTTTGGTTTGTTGATTCCGAAATCTTTTTCGAGCGAATTTAAAAGTAAATTGGACTTGTGAATAATTTTTTCTTTAGTAACGACTTCCGGAACTTTCGATAAAGGGACGTGGCCTGATACTAAACCTACTCTGAAATTTTCTGATACCATCAGCATCAAACTTTCCTTTGCATCAACTGCATTTGTAATGAATTCAGTATGACCTACGAAGTTTAATTCCTCGGAATTAATGTTGTTTTTATTGACAGGTGCAGTTACCAAAGCTTGGATTTGCCCAGACTTCAAATCATTTACTGCCTGAGAAAGTGCCGCCAAAGCCATTTTTCCTGCCTCTTGGGTTTCCACCCCGGGAATGATTTCAGGGCATTCCTCCATGACATTTATAACATTTACCCGTTTATGTTGAAGGTCTTCTAAAGATTTTACCTGTACAAAGTTAAAATCTTCAATCGACAGGACCTTTTTGTAAAATGAAATGGCCTTACCATGCCCATAGATTAATGGGATAAAGTTCTTTAAGATACGGTTGTCGGATAAAGCTTTGATTGTCACTTCTATTCCTACCCCGTTGATATCTCCAATACTAATCCCGATTATGGGTTTATTTTTTCTTACGTTCATATTATTTGGGCTTTGCGATAATTGGCTTTTACTTGCATGCCAAAGTTCACTGTAGTCCTTTAGGAATATTCTCTTAATTTTAGGCTGCAATTTATAAAAAATAATCAGAGCGAACCGATGGAAAAAGTCAGAGCCAAAAAACATCTTGGCCAGCACTTTTTGACCGATTTAAGTATTGCGGAGCGAATAGCTCTGTCGGTCAAAGGGCATGGAGGTGTGAAGAAAGTCCTTGAAATCGGACCGGGAATGGGGGTGCTGACTGATTTTTTGCTTAAAACTGACTTTGAGCTTTATCTGATAGATGTAGATAAAGATTCTATAGCGTATTTGCTTAAAAAAAACCCTGAATTGGGCGAAAGAATTATTTATGGAGATTATTTAAAATATGATTTCCAAAAAGTGATTAAGGATCAATATGCAATCGTTGGGAATTTCCCTTATAATATTTCTTCCCAGATATTCTTTAAAGTCTTGGAAGTTAGAAATCAGGTGACAGAAGTGGTTTGTATGCTTCAAAAAGAAGTAGCAGAAAGAATAGCTTCACCGAAAGGAAATAAAGCCTATGGTATTTTATCCGTATTGCTACAGGCTTTTTATGATATTGAATATTTATTTTCCGTTCCTCCTGAAGTATTTGATCCTCCTCCAAAGGTGAACTCAGGAGTCATTCGATTAGTTAGGAATGATGTTACAAGTCTTGATTGCAATGAAAAATTGTTTTTCCAGGTTGTAAAAGGTGGGTTTGGAAATCGAAGGAAAACATTAAGAAATTCTCTTAAGTCATTTCAACTTCCAGAGGAATTAAAGTCAAACCCTCTTATGGATAAGCGAGCCGAACAATTGGATGTCGCTGATTTTGTTTTTGTCGCTCAACAAATCGAAGCTTCTCGTGGAAATCATTAAGCAATTTGAACTTTCGAAGGAATACCTTGAAAGCCTTAGACATGGGATTGAGGAGGAGAATAATTCCTTTATTCAGGACTCTCTTGAAGGAGCAAATGTGGCTGATGTCGCCGCAATTCTTGATGAGCTTTCAATGGATGAGTCTATCTACGTCCTCCGCTTATTAGAAACTCAGTTTTCGGCAGATATACTCATCGAATTAGATGAGGATACTTTAACCCGAGTGTTAAAGGAAATGGAAGTTCCTGAGATTGCCGGTTTAATTGAATGCATGGACTCCGATGATGGGGCGGATATTCTGAATTTGCTCTCTCTACGAGAAAGGGAAGAAGTAATAGGATATTTTACAGATCGTCAGAAGTCGGAACAAATATTAGAACTTCTTCGCTATGAGGAGGATACGGCTGGTGGTATTATGGCCAAGGAATATATTCGGGCTAACAAAAACTGGAATGTTGTTCAGACGATCAATGAAATACGAAGACAGGCTGAAAATGTAGATAAAATCTTTTCGATTTACGTGGTGGACAACAAACAACAACTTCTAGGAAGAGTGTCCTTGAAGAAGATTGTTCTTGCATCTGAAAACACTAAAATCGAAGATATATACGAAGAGGAAGTTATTTCTGTTCCTACTCACATGGATCAGGAGGAAGTTGCTGAGATAATGAGAAGGTACGATCTTGAGACAGTTCCCGTAGTTAATGTTAAGAATAAATTGGTTGGAAGAATAACCTTTGATGATATCCTTGATATTATAAGAGAGGAAGCAGAGGAAGATATTCAGGCGATGACAGGTATTACAGATACGGTTGATGAATATGACAGTGTTATCCGTTTGACAAAAGCTAGATTACCTTGGTTGCTTATTGGGATTGTTGGTGGATTATTAGGGGCAGGCTTTATTGGTTTCTTCGAAGAAGGCTTGAATAAAGTTACCGCTCTTGCGTTTTTTATTCCGCTTATTACTGCCACCGGAGGGAATGTTGGGATTCAATCGTCGTCATTAGTTGTTCAATCACTTGCCAGTAAATCTGCTTTTGACGATTCAATAATAAAGCGGTTTCTGAAAGTGCTTGCTGTTGCGGTCATCAATGGTCTGATTTTGGCTACTTTTGTATTTGCAGTAGTGGTTTTATTCTATCAGAACGATGTCTCTTTTGGTTTGGTAGTTTCAATCGCTCTGTTTTCAGTTGTTTTGCTTTCTTCTTTTATGGGTACGATTACACCAATATTATTAGATAAAATCGGGATCAACCCAGCGTTGGCTTCTGGACCATTTATTACAACAGCTAATGATTTACTTGGACTGGCTGTTTACTTTTTGGTAGCGATATCTCTATTACATATTTAAATTATTACGATGAAAATTCTGATAATTGACAAAATGCATAAGAGTATTATTCCTATGCTTGAAAATGAGGGCCATGAGGTTACCTATTCCCCGAAAATCACGCGTTCTGAGATTTTGGATCAAGTAGCTCCATATGACGGGTTAATCATTCGTTCAAAAACTCCTATGGATAAGGAATTATTGGAAAGAGCTAAAAATTTAAAGTTTATAGGAAGAGCAGGGGCTGGCTTGGATCAAATTGATTTGGAATATATGGTAAGCCGAGGGATAAAGCTTTTTCATGCGGCCAAAGGGAATCGAGACGCAGTAGCTGAACATGCAGTAGGAATGCTTTTAGCTTTATTTAATAATATCAAAAAGGCAGATACCGAAATAAGAAAAGGGATTTGGGATAGAGAAGGAAATAGAGGGCATGAACTTATGGGTAAGACTGTTGGGATTATGGGTTTCGGAAATATGGGAAAATCCTTTGCCAAAAGACTTCAAGGGTTCGATGTAAAGATTTATGCCTATGATAAGTATAAATTGAACTTTGGGTCTGGGTTAGTTAAAGAAGTAATTTGGCAAAAGCTCAAGGCTGAAGTTGAGGTTCTGAGTATTCACGTTCCCTTGACCGCAGAAACCAAAAATTTTTTCACTTTAGAAGAGCTAAAAAGCTTTGCAAATCCTTTTTGGTTGATAAATACCGCTAGGGGAGAATTGATAAGTTTCAAAACATTAAATGAGGCTTTGGACAAGGGGATATTATTAGGAGCTGTGTTAGATGTTTTAGAAAATGAGAAGTTTAAAACATTTACTGATGAGCAAAAGATGGAGTTCGAAAAACTAGCTTCAAGAGATAATGTTCTTTTTACTCCACATGTAGCTGGCTGGACATTTGAATCCTATAAAAAAATAAATAAAGTATTGGTCGAGAAGATAACAAAAGCCTTCAAATAGGCCTTTTAAGACTGTTATTGGTATTTTTTGGAAAAAGAACCAATTGTTTTGTAGCATTTGGTTTATTATCTTTGTGCTTCAAATAAAGACATCTGGCAAAGTAACGGTCACCAAAAAGCGACCGTTACTTTGTTTTTGGTGCCTGTCTAATTGAGAATAATTATGGGAAAAGTACAATACTACACAGAAGAAGGACTTAAGAAGTTGAAGGATGAACTTCAAGAATTAAAGACCAAAGGTCGTACGGATATTGCGAAGCAAATTGCAGAAGCAAGAGACAAAGGAGATCTTAGTGAAAACGCAGAATATGATGCGGCGAAAGATGCTCAAGGGCACTTGGAACTTAAAATAGCCAAGCTTGAAGCAGTAGTAGGTAATGCAAGAATTTTTGACCAATCTCAAATGGATACTTCCAAAGTAGGTATCTTAAGTACTGTAAAAATCAAGAATGTAAAAAATGGGATGACGGTATCCTACACCTTGGTTTCAGAAGAAGAAGCTGATCTGAAAGCTGGAAAAATTTCGTTAGGATCTCCATTTGGAAAAGGTCTGGTAGGAAAGAAAAAAGGTGAAGTTGCGGAGATAAATGCTCCTGCAGGAGTGCTTCAATTCGAAATTCTAGATATTTCATATTAATTCTCATAATCCCGTATTTCGCGGGATTTTTTTATTTTAGACTATGGCTTCAATTTTCACCAAAATTATAAATCGAGAAATTCCCGCTCAGATAGTAGCAGAGGATGAAAATTATATTGCATTCTTGGATATCATGCCGCTAGTAAAAGGACATGTGCTAGTGGTACCGAAGCAAGAAGTAGATTATATTTTTGACCTTGATCCAGATGTATTATCAGGACTTCATGTTTTTGCTCAGAAAGTAGCAAAGGCAATGGATAAAACTATTAAATGCACTAGGATTGGAGTAGCGGTAATTGGTTTGGAAGTGCCACATGTACATGTTCACCTGGTTCCACTCAAGACCATGGATGACATTAATTTCACAAGACCGAAGTTAAAATTAACATCCGAAGAACTCGCTGAAACCGCTGAATTGATCAGAAGTGGATTTTAAAAAATGGATGGCAAGAACTCAAACTTGCCTCTTTTTTTATTGAATAGCATGAACTTCTGAAGCGGTATATTTTGGAGTACCTCCTTTTTTAGAAGCTACAAATGCTCCCAATTTACAGGCAAAATCAAGTGTTTCTTCAAGGGATTTTTTTTCAAGGTAACATTTAATAAAGCCGCTTAGAAAAGCGTCACCTGCACCGATGCTATCTGCAACTTCTACTTTATAGCCTGAATGCTCCCAAAACTCTCCTCCTTTAAAGATAAGTGCTCCTTTGGAACCTTTAGTTATGCAGATTAGATCCATTGGAAAATGATTGTCTAAATGCTCACAGACTGTTTTTATATTAGGTTCTAAGTCAAAATAGTCTGCGAAAATTTCTAACTCATCTTCATTTATTTTTAAGATATCTGTAAAACCTAGAAGTGTCTCAATAATTTCAAAATCGTAATAAGGGGAACGCAAATTCGCATCAAAAATTCTTAGAGTTTTCTGATGTATCAATTTTATTAAAGTCGACAGACTCTCAGGGTTTCTTACTCCCAAAGTTCCAAAAACAAAAGCGTCTGATTTAGCAACTTCATGCTCGGTTTCTGAATTCCATTGGATAAAATCCCATGCGACTGGAGACACGATTTCATACTTCATGTTTTCAGGATCTGAATCATCCACCAAAACTTTTGAAGTTTCCTGGTCTGCAATCACTTGAATCAATTGTGTTTGAAAACCGAAAGTGGTTAGAAAATCAATTAGCTTTTTCCCTTCAACATCATCCCCAACAGCTGAAATTAGCTTGGAATCAAGTCCTAATTGATGAAGGTGAAGAGCTACATTCATTGGAGCTCCTCCTGGTACAGAACCGCTTGGTAAACAATCCCAAAGCATTTCACCGAAAACAACAACTTTATTTTTCATGATTTAATGTATGTTTTGATGGATCTCCTCCAAAGATCTTCCTTTCGTCTCAGGCATTTTAAACTTCACCCACAATAATTGCAAAATCATCATAAATGCAAAGAATAAGAAGATATATCCAGGCCCAAATTGATTGGCAAAGAATGGGAAGACATTCGCAATAATTGCTGCTAAAATCCAATGGGTGAAAGATCCAATTGACTGACCGTAAGCCCTCAAGTCATTTGGAAACATCTCGGAGATAAACACCCAGATTACTGCTCCCTGTCCTACGGCATGAGAAGCGATAAATCCAAAAACAAAAATTGGTAGCCAGAAAGATGGAATTCCAGGGCCTAGAAAATTATAAGCCATCAATGAAAGTGATATGATATATCCTACGGATCCTATGTACATCAGTTTTTTTCTTCCTATTCGATCGATCAGGTATAGCCCAACAAAAGTTGCCAGCAGGTTGACTACACCGATACCTATTGTTGAGATCAATGCGCTTTCGGTAGAAATACCTGCCATTTCGAATACTCTAGGGGCAAAATAAATAATAGCATTGATTCCAGAGACTTGATTGAAAAAAGCAATCATAATTGCCATTATGGTCGTAGGTAGAAACCGCTTTTCAAAAATTGCAGAAAAGCTTCCTTTCTGATGCATTTTTTTCTCTTCCTCAAGGGCTAATCGAATGGCTTCATCAACACCTTCTGGATCAGTTTTGGTCAGGATTTCTCGGGCTTGTTGCTCATCATTTCTAATACCGATGAGCCATCTTGGACTTTCAGGAATTCTAAATATCAAAATTGAGTAAATCAAAGCCGGTAAGGCTTCTGCAGCTAACATCCATCTCCAGTCTTGTGCCAACTCAGCAGTTCCTATTAAATAATTGGAAACGTATGCCATCACTATTCCAAATACAATATTGAATTGGTAAAGGGCGACCAAAAGGCCTCTGTTTTTAGCGGGTGCTATTTCCGAAATATACATCGGTGCCACAACAGAGGATGCACCTACTCCAAGACCTCCCAAAAATCTAAATACTGTAAAGGATGTCACATCCCAAGCTAATCCTGAGCCTACAGCAGAGATCAAATAAAATAGTCCAATCCAAAGCAAACTTTTTTGTCTTCCAAATTTGTCAGCGGGAACACCACCAAATAATGCACCGATAACAGTTCCGTATAATGCTGAAGCAATTGCTAGCCCATGCATCCAGTCACTTAATTTCCAAACTTCTTGTATCGCTCTTTCCGCACCTGAAATAACGGCTGTATCAAATCCAAAAAGAAATCCGCCTAAAGCAGCGGTAATAGATACGAAGAATGCATAGTTTTTTGAAGACATCGAGATTTTGGGTTTAAACAATAGCTAAACTAAACAGAAGGACAATATATTAAAATAGATTAATCAGTTTCTATTTTGCTTTATCTGAATGGGTAGATATAACTACCAAACCTTTCTCTGATGGCCCGATCAAGATCCTCATGGTGATCTGGATGTGCTATTCTTTTCAACTCGTAGGCTCTTTGTCTCAGGTTTTTTCCAAAAAGGTAGGCAATTCCATATTCTGTAACTACATAGTGCATGTGAGCTCTAGTGGTCACAACTCCTGCACCTTCTTTTAAAAATGGGACAATTTTAGATGCTCCTTTTTTTGTTTGCGAGGGTAATGCCATAATAGGTTTTCCCCCAACAGACAAGGCTGCACCTCTCATAAAGTCCATTTGTCCGCCCACGCCTGAATAGTGGTAGCTTCCAATAGAATCGGCACAAACTTGACCTGTGAGATCTAACTCTAAACAGCTATTGATTGAAATAACCTTTGGATTTTTACGAATAATCGCTGTGTCATTTACATAGGCTGCCTCATGAAAGGAAAATTCAGGATTATCATTGATTGTATCATACAGTTCTTTAGTACCAACCGTAAAAGAGGACACGACTTTCCCGGGATGCTTTTTCTTATAAGCATTAGTTACTGCTCCTGATTTCATTAAATTCAAAATCCCATTTGAAAACATTTCCGTGTGAATCCCTAAATCTTTGTGATTTTCCAGTGAATTTAAAACAGCATCTGGAATAGCACCAATACCCATTTGTAGAGTAGAACGGTCTTCAATGAGTGAAGAAATATGATATCCTATTTGTTTTTCTATTTTAGAGATTTTTTCGGCATAGTTAATCTCAGGAAGAGGGTCATCTACGTGAATGGCAGCAGAAAATTTTGAAAAATGGATATGACCATCTCCATGAGTTCTAGGCATCCGCTTATTTACTTGTGCGACAATTATTTTTGCTGTTTCAACGGCTGGTTTTGCAACATCTACGGAAGTTCCGAGAGTACAAAAACCGTGTGCGTCTGGCTCGGAAACTTGGATTAGTGCCACATCAACTCCAAGAATATTGTTCCTAAACAATTGACCAATTTCACTCAAAAAAATTGGAACATATCCACCATGATCAGAATTCACAGCTTTTCTGATGTTAGCTGATACAAAAAGTGAATTCATGAAAAAAGATTTCTGACATTCCTCACTTACCAAAGGCATATCCCCTAGTGTAGTAATGGATACCAGCTCCACATTTTGAACCTCGTCTCTTCTTTCTGCTAAAGCATATAATAATCGAGTAGGAGTGGCAGCACTTCCATGGATAAATACTCTTTGATGACTCTTTATGAAAGAGACCGCTTTTTCAGGGCTTGTGTAAGAAATAGGCATTATTTATTGAATTAAGTAATTTAAAAATAAACCAATTGATCTAAATATATACTAATTAGAACCATCTCCTGCTTAGTACTTCTATTATTCACCAAATAATATTTTGTCTCTAATACTTATTTTCAAGGTCATCTCGGTCGTTTTTCTGTATATTCGCGTCTTGTAATAAGTGTTGATTTGATCTTATTAGAAGTAAAAATAATCAGGTTAAAAAAAGAAATAATCCAGATTTCATGACTTTACCAACAGAAATTTATAAACCCAAAAATCACATTCGAATAGTTACTGCCGCTTCTCTTTTTGACGGACATGACGCCGCAATAAATATCATGCGGAGAATTATCCAATCGACTGGTTGCGAAGTAATTCATTTAGGCCATAACCGTTCAGTTCAAGAAATAGTGGACTGTGCGATTCAAGAAGATGTTCAGGCAATTGCTATTACTTCATATCAAGGAGGACATGTAGAGTTTTTTAAGTATATGTATGATTTGCTGCATGAAAAAGGAGCGGGTCATATCAAGATATTTGGTGGAGGTGGTGGTACGATCCTCAAAGAAGAGATCGAAGAATTACATGAGTATGGGATTTCGAGGATTTATGCTCCTGACGATGGTAGAGAAATGGGTTTACAAGGCATGATTAATGATCTGGTTAAGCAAGCTGATTTTCCAATTGGAGATCAGCTGCAGGAGGGATTTAATCTCGATAAATCAAATAAAGCTTTTGTTGGGAGAGCAATATCAGCTTTTGAAAACTTTCCGGAAAAGAATCAGGAATTATTAAGTAAAGTAAGAAAGGCTAGCAAAGAAGCTGTTACTCCAGTTTTAGGAATAACGGGTACTGGTGGAGCTGGTAAATCATCCCTCGTGGATGAATTGGTACGAAGATTTTTAATGGATTTTGAGGATAAAACACTTGCTATTATTTCGGTTGATCCCTCAAAACGAAAAACAGGTGGAGCACTCTTGGGGGATAGAATAAGAATGAATGCTATTCATCATCCAAGAGTATTCATGCGTTCTTTGGCAACTAGACAGTCTAATCTGGCGCTTTCAAAATATGTTCAGGATGCTGTGGATACAGTAAAAGCTGCCGGTTATGATTTGGTAATACTAGAAACTTCAGGAATTGGACAATCGGATACGGAGATTATTGAGCACTCTGATCTTTCTTTATATGTCATGACTCCGGAATATGGAGCAGCATCGCAATTGGAAAAAATTGATATGTTGGATTTTGCAGATGTGATTGCGCTGAACAAATTCGATAAAAGGGGTGCATTGGATGCAATTCGGGATGTAAAAAAGCAGTACAAAAGAAATCATAATTTATGGGAGATAAATGATGAAGATATTCCTGTTTTTGGAACTATTGCTTCTCAATTTAATGACCCTGGAATGAATCAGTTGTACAAGGCTTTGATTTCAAGGATAAACAAAGAACATCCTGGCTTGGAAAGTACCTTTGAACTTACTGCCGGTACCTCTGAAAAGATTTATATTATCCCACCGGCCAGAACCAGGTACCTTTCAGAGATAGCAGAAACGAATAGGAATTATGATGTCTGGGTGGAGGAGCAAAAAGAAATTGCCCAGAAATTATTCAGTATAAAAAAATCTATGGAAACCATCCAATCTCTAAAGGTTGAAGATTCTGATAGGTTGCTGAAAGAATTGGAAGAAGTTTATGCAAAGGTTGAATTGGAGTTTGACCCAAAGAATAAAAAGTGGATTGAGGATTGGCCAAATGAAGCAAGTAGATACTCGGAAGACTATTATGTTTTTAAGGTTAGGGATAAAGAAATAAAAGTAAAAACCTATTACAAATCTCTTTCTGATACAAAGATCCCCAAGATTTCTTTGCCGAAATATGAAGCTTGGGGAGATTTATTAAAGTGGGGACTTCGGGAGAATGTACCAGGAAAATTCCCCTTTACTGCAGGTGTTTTCCCTTTCAAAAGAGAAGGTGAGGATCCAACAAGAATGTTTGCTGGAGAAGGTAGTCCAGAAAGAACAAACAAAAGATTTCATTATGTTTCCAAGGATATGCCTGCAAAAAGGCTATCCACAGCTTTTGATTCAGTAACTCTTTACGGAGAAGATCCAGATAACAGACCAGATATTTATGGGAAAATAGGTAACTCCGGTGTAAACATTTGCTGTTTGGATGATGCAAAGAAACTCTATTCGGGTTTTAATCTGGTGGACCCAATGACCTCTGTTTCTATGACAATTAATGGTCCGGCTGCGACCATGACTGCTTTTTTCATGAATGCGGCAATAGATCAGCAATGTGAGGTTTATATAAAAGAGAATGGGCTTGAAGAAGAGGTTGAAAATAAAATCAAAGCGATTTACCAGAAAAATGGACTGGTAAGACCAAGTTACGCAGGAAAAATCCCGGAAGGGAATAATGGACTTGGTTTGATGCTTTTGGGGGTGACAGGAGATCAGGTTTTACCAAAAGAAGTGTATGAGAAAATAAAAGCTGACACAGTTGCCAGAGTTAGAGGCACGGTTCAAGCAGATATTTTGAAAGAAGATCAGGCTCAAAACACCTGTATTTTCTCTACTGAGTTCTCCCTACGATTGATGGGGGATGTGCAGCAATACTTTATAGATAATGGTATCCGTAATTTTTATTCTGTTTCTATTTCAGGTTACCATATTGCAGAGGCTGGTGCTAATCCTATTACGCAGCTTGCTTTGACTTTATCAAATGGATTTACTTATGTGGAGTATTATGTGAGTAGGGGAATGGATATTAACAAGTTTGCACCCAATCTTTCGTTTTTCTTTTCAAATGGAATCGATCCGGAATATGCTGTAATTGGAAGAGTTGCCAGAAGAATTTGGGCAAAAGCAATGAAACTAAAATATGGTGCCAACGAGAGATCTCAAATGCTCAAGTATCATATTCAAACTTCGGGAAGATCACTTCATGCACAAGAAATTGATTTCAATGATATCCGAACTACGTTGCAGGCATTGTATGCTATTTATGATAACTGTAACTCATTGCACACGAATGCATATGATGAGGCAATAACAACTCCAACAGAGGCCTCTGTAAGAAGAGCAATGGCAATCCAGTTGATTATTAACAAAGAATTGGGATTGGCAAAAAATGAAAATCCTTTACAAGGCGCTTTCATTATTGAGGAATTAACTGATTTAGTAGAGGAAGCGATTTATCTAGAATTCGATCGGATAACCGAAAGGGGTGGGGTTTTAGGTGCGATGGAAACCATGTATCAACGAGGTAAAATCCAAGAAGAAAGTTTGCATTATGAAATGCTAAAACATACGGGAGAGTATCCTATTATTGGGGTTAATACCTTTTTGTCAGCGGATGGATCGCCTACTGTCACACCAGGAGAAGTGATCCGAGCAACCAAGGAAGAAAAAGAGGCGCAGATTAATACATTAAATAATTTGAATCAATCTCAACCTGAACTCGTAGATCAACATCTACAAGCATTGAAGATTGCGGCAGTTAAAAATGAAAACATTTTTACTGAATTAATGGAAGCTGCAAAATATTGTTCTTTGGGTCAAATCACACGTGCCTTATACGAGGTAGGCGGTCAGTATAGAAGAAATATGTAAATAGAATTTAGAAGTGGAATTAAAAAATGGCTTTGCCGGTTTTGGCAGAGCAAAAGTTTAACTGAGATCCCCATGTCAAAAAGAAATGTAACTGTCCGTATGAAAGCGGACTATGAATATGAAGCTGTCAATCCTCAGAGGAACCTAGTTCATATCGATATGTATGATGCACCTGAGAAACAAGCCCAATCTCCAATGGAACTGCTACTTTCAGCATTAGGGAGTTGTGCATCAGTCGACGCGGTTTTAATGATGAAGAAAAAGAGGAGAACAATAGAATCTTTTACAGTTGATGTAGAAGGAATCAGAAATGATGGCATTCCTTCTTTTTACACTGACATTCATTTATCATTCACTTTAGTTTCTCCTGACGCAAATGAGGTTGAATTTGGTAAGGTTGTAGCCCTGTCAGTAGATAAATATTGTTCAGTTGCATCCTCCCTTAAATCGAAAATCACCTATTCCTATTTAGTAAAAAAGCCCTAATGAGAGTAGTTAAAGAGTTTAACCAGGAGGAAATACGAGTAAGTATTTTTTCCTGGAATAATAAGTATATAATTAAGTTTGAATTTGGCCCTTTGGAGCAAACTTTCAAAGTCAGTGAATTGGATGTCTTAGAAGAGAGTGACTTGGAAATGTTTTGGAAGGGGGATTTTTTCGAAAAAGTGAAGCAAAGATTTCAAGAAATGGGTAAAACTTTTCGTGCTCACATGGAAAATTTTTAATTTCCATACATAGCAATGGCTTCATTATGAAAAAAACTACATTTTTATTTTTCATTTTATTATCAATTTTTTCTTGTAATAGAAACTTGACTTTGGATGACCTTCCCGAAAATGATCATCTTCAAGAAATGGTGGATGACATGGAAGCAGAATTTCTCGTTTTAGAAGATGAGATAGTTCAGTTAGAAGGTTTCTATCAACAAATCTTAAAAAATAAAGACTCACTTTTATCTGCAGCTGACAGATCCAAGTATAAAATAGTAGGTTCATTTTCTGATAATAGTATTAAAGAAAATGGAGACCTCAGTAAATTGATACTTTCTACCAAATCGCCAGATCCCCAGAAATCTCTTGAGGAGATCTACTTTACTAACAATCTAGATTCGGCTTTTAAGGCGATTTGTCAAAAACATAATATTATAGCTCAGGTTTATTCTAATTCTGCGATGCAGGTATCAAGGGTATATCCCCCTTATGATGCTGTAAATTTAATGGACCCAAATATTGATTTATATAATTTCAATTTTTATTATGAAGCAGATAAAGAACATAATCCAAATAAAGGTTTAGTTTGGATTCCTGAAGTCTATGTTGATCCAGCCGGAAAAGGTTGGATACTATCCTTAATCCAACCAGTTTATGAAGGAGATAATTTGTTTGCTGTTTTAGGAATTGATATTACCGTCGACGAAATTTTAAACAGGTTTCTCCAATCGGAAGATGGTAATTTTTTAATTGTGAATGGGAAAGGCGATATTGTATCTGGTAAATCTTCTGCTATTGAAGCGTTAAGTTTGCCCCCTTTAAAAAACCATATTTACAGAGAGACGATTCAATCTGATAATTTTCGGATTTCAGACTTTAACCTTTTTAATAGCAAAAGTCTTCAAGTAAGACAAATGGCACAGTCATTTTTACTGAAAAAGGATGTCAAATTTTTGTTTGAAAATGAAATTAATTTAAGTGCTGCCATTGCAACTCCATTCCATTTTACGGATTGGTATTTAATAGAAATAAATCCTCCTGAAAATGGGAACTAAAAAAGAAAACAATCTAAGCTTTTTACTGACAACAGCGCTTGGGGTTTTCCTGGTTTTCCTTGTGATAGCGCTAGGAGTAAGTTTTTATTTTGCTATTTCTGGTGCCCAACTGGATTCCAGAAAAGTATTTTTGAACAAACAAACCGAGCTTGCAGGAAGGGAATTAGAAGTAGAAATTGAGCGATTCGAAGAAGATGTTGAAAGCTTAATGGGTTTTTTGGAAGATGAGGATTTGGATGAAGAGGATTACAGAAAGGACCTTACTACTGTTGCTCGCAAAGTAGTCAATAATTATCCAGGATTGATTGATACAATATGGGTCAGTTTTCCTGACTCTTCGATATTTTTTACGATGACAGATCGAAACGATTTCCTGAGGCAGCCCTTTTACGGTGATGTCAAAAGTAAATATTTGGAAAATGCAGGAGTTTATGAGAAGAATTCACATGGGATGGAAGTTGTTTTTGGGTTAAATCTTGGAGGATTCACAAAACAATTTGTTGAAAATTATTACTTGAATTCAGAAGGGGGAAAGTTTCTTTTAATTGGAAATCAACTTACCAATTTGACTCCGTCTATTTCAAACGAGGAAATTAGATTTGATGAAAGTACTCTAAGTGCCATAAAAAATGATGTTGCTTTAGGTCTTAAAGGAATGTATGAATTAAACTGGACTACTGAAAGTGGTTTAGTAGATGGAGTCTTGGTTCAATACCCTTTTGATTTTGGGGAGATTTTAGAAAATGCCTCCCTTCTTTTTTTTATTGAGACTGAGCAACTTTCATCGGGAGTTTATAATACTTATTTATGGCTGTTTTTTGTGCTCACATTATTGCTATTAGGGACAATAGTATTTTTTATCTTTTCGTTAAGGAATAATTTAAATGCCCAGAAACAATTAGAAAGAAATTCAAAAGAAATTTCAGAATTATTTGATCAGCAAAACCTTCTATTAAAGGAACTTAAGGGATTTGTTTATTTTCATAATCATAAAGGCGAAATCACAAGAGTAAGTGATGAAGTGGTTGATATTTTAGGTTCGCCAAAAGATGTTTTTCTTAAAGCTTTCTCTCCAGATAGTACCCATAAAGATGTAATAAATCTAAAGAAAAGAGTCTATCAAGCTTTGAGCACCAAAACTTCTTTTTTGGATTTTGAATATGATTATGTCAGGCCAGATGGAAAAAAAATAAGGGTAAAAATATTCGAAAAATTAGTCTTTGATGAATTGGGAAGATTCAATGGAGGATTAGGGATTTGTACAGATATCACGGTTCAGTTTCAAGCCAGTCAGCAATTAATTGTCAGCGAGAACAGATTGAGAACTGTACTGGAAAATATTCCAGATGTAATATTTATTTATGATAACCTAGGGAATGTAATAGGCTTTCATGTCAAAGAGAAAATACCAGGTTGGGACGAATCTTCTTTAGGGAAGAATATTTCTATTTTATTACCTCCAGATCAAAAAGAGGAAACCATTCAGGCATTTGATTTAGCAAGAAAGACTGGGAAAATACAAACGGTTAATAGAAAGCTCGACCTGCCAACTGGTACAAGATATTTTGAAATCAGGTATTTTCCATTAGATGAAAATCGCATGATGTCTTTGGCGAAAGATATCACCAGTCAGAAAATATGGGAAAAAGGTTTGATGGAAGCAATGGATGCTGCTGATGAGGCTAGTCGAGCCAAATCTGAGTTTTTGGCTAACATGAGTCATGAGATCCGAACTCCAATGAACGGATTGTTAGGTATTATAGACCTATTGGAATTGACAGATCTTGATCCAGATCAAAAACAATATTTAGAAATAATCAAGAACTCTGGAAATTCTCTTTTGGGAATTATAAAAGACATTCTTGACTATTCTAAAATTGAGGCTGGTAAAATGGAAATAAATAATGCCTCTGGTAAACCTGCTGAGGAGTTAGAAAAACAAATTCAGTTATTTTATGGATTAGCTCAAAAGAAGCATCTAAAAATAAACACAGAAATAGATCCTCAAGCATTTGAGGTTTTCGAGACTGATTTTGATAAGATTAATCAAGTGATTTTGAATCTTGTAGGCAATGCAGTCAAGTTCACCCCAATGGGAGGAACTGTTGATATTTCAATGGAAGTTGAAAAGATAGAAGATGACTTATACTATTTAAAAACCAGCGTTAAGGATAGTGGAATAGGAATCCCTGAAGAATTGATTCCATCATTGACAGATCCATTTTTTCAGGTAGAAAGTTCAAGTACTCGAAGTTTTCAAGGTACTGGATTAGGTTTAGCTATTGCAAAAAGGATCGTTGAATTAATGGGTGGAGAATTGGTGATTTCCAGTGTTTTAGGGGAAGGGTCAATGTTTTCATTTTCAGTTTTATTAAAGAAAGTAAAAGTAGATGCACTTTCAGGAGTTTTGAAATCAGCTGATGAACGAGTTAACTGGTTTGGTATGGCCAAAGAATATCCACTTAAATTACTCTTGGCTGAAGACAATGACTTGAACCTTCAATTGATGAAGTTAATGCTGGATCAGTTAGGTTATTCTTTCGATGAGGCAAGAAATGGTCTTGAGGCTTTGGAAATGGTAATTAAGAATGACTATGATCTGGTTTTAATGGATGTTCAAATGCCTGTTATGAACGGATTAGAAGCAACCAAAAAAATCAGGGAAAAGCCGAGTAAAAAGAAATTATTCATTATCGGTTTGTCCGCAAATGTTTTTGATGAAGATCAGAAAAAGGCCCTAGAAAGTGGGATGGATGACTATCTGACCAAACCTATTCGCTTAATTTCTTTGGCTAAAAAAATAGAGCTTTTCTACCACAGAAAGCATCAAAACCAGTATAGTGAAAAACCAAGCTGAAAGCTTGGTTTTTGATTATAAGGATGTATTTAGATCGAAAGACTCTAAATAATCGGCAACCCTTTTAACAAACATTCCTCCGAGTGAGCCATCTACTACCCGGTGATCATAAGAGTGGGAGAGGAACATTTTATGTCTAATTGCTATAACATCCCCGGTAGGAGTTTCTACTACAGCAGGTTTCTTAACAATAGCACCAACAGCCATAATTGCCACTTGAGGTTGCATGATAATAGGCGTTCCAAGTACATTTCCAAAAGAACCAACATTGGATACAGTATATGTACCACCGCTAAGATCATCTGCAGAAAGCTTATTATTTCTGGCTCTACTAGCAAGGTCATTAACTTGTTTTGAAATCCCCACCAAGTTTAATTGATCTGCTTTTTTGATCACAGGGACGATTAAATTCCCACTTGGCAATGCCACTGCCATCCCAATGTTTATGTCTTTTTTCTTGATTATTTTATCCCCATCAATGGTGATGTTGATCATTGGAAAATCTCGGATTGCCTTTGAAATAGCCTCAATAAAGAAGGGGGTATAAGTAATAGATTCCCCAAACTTTGATTTATAGGCAGCCTTATTTTTTTCTCTCCAAAGTACAATATTTGTCATGTCGGCCTCCACGAAAGAGGTAACATGAGCCGATATCCTTTTGGACTCAACCATTCTCTGTGCAATCATTTTCCGCATTCGATCCATCTCAATAATTTCATCAGAAGCAGAAATGCTTACTTGAACCTTTGGCTCAGAGATGGACTTTACAGATTTAATATGATTATTTCCAGCTGTTCGGTTTTCTAAATAGCTTAACATGTCGTTTTTCGTGACACGTCCATCTTTACCTGTCCCTGGGATTTTAGAAAGCTCAATTTTCGAAATCCCTTCTTCTTTAGCTATGCTTTGTACCAAAGGGGAATAAAAACGATCATCAGAAACTTCTTCTTTAGGAGAGGAGATAGGAGAAATTAATGAGGCTGTTTTTTCTGGTGCAGCTGCTAACAATTCTTCTTTAGGATTCGATTCCTTTACATCAATTGAAGTTGGTAAAGAATCTATTTCTCCTTCAGTTTCAATAATTGCAACTGGTGCACCTACTGCTACCACTTCCCCTTCCTTGACCAATATTTTTTTTAGTACTCCGGCATGCGTGGAGGGAACCTCAGTGTCGACTTTATCAGTAGCCACTTCCAAAACCGATTCATCTTGTTCGATGGATTCTCCTTCTTTCTTTAACCAATTCAGAATTGTTCCCTCTATGATACTTTCGCCCATTTTGGGCATTAGCATTTCTACACTTGCCATAATCTTCTAAATAATTAAATTGGGTATATTTTCAACTTTTAAAATTAAATTTTATTAGGGATCATCCCAAACCTTTTTGTAAAATTTAATTTGCTATTTTTTAGAAAAACAAATTCTAAGCAAATTCAAAACAGCTACCGCTGTCAATTGAATGTTTAGCATTCTATCCTGGGTTAGTTGCAATTTTTTTGTTTCGACAAAATCATTTCCAGCACAAGCTATCCAAACTGTTCCAACTGGTTTACTTTCCGTTCCCCCATCTGGACCTGCAATTCCGCTACTTGCTAAACCAAAGTCAGCGTTGAAAAGCTTTCTAACACCTGAAGACATTTCTTTAACGGTTTGCTTACTGACAGCTCCAAATTCCTCTAGAGTTTCATTTTTTACTCCTAATATCTCATGTTTAAATTGGTTATGATAAGGAATAATGGCCCCCTGAAAGTAAGCACTGCTGCCAGCTACACTGGTAATTAAATGAGAAACATATCCCCCAGAGCAGCTTTCAGCCAAAGCTAGGGTTTTATTACTTTTCTTCAAAAGCTTGCCTATTGCAGATTCGAGCGTTTCTTCATTATAACCATAGATATATTCTTCTATTTGAGGAAAAACAAGATCGATTTGTTCTTGAATCTCTTTTTCTAATGTTGCCTTATCTTCACCAAAAGCAGTTAATCTAAGCTTTACATGCCCTAAAGAAGGTAGATAAGCAAGTCTAATATGATCAGGTAAAGCATTTTCCCAATCTCTAATAAGATCAGAAAGCCAACTTTCTCCAATCCCTACAGTTTTGATTACTTGATGAACAATGACGGGCAGATCAAATAATTCAAAAAGTTTAGGAATTACAAAATCTTTCATGAGCTTCTTCATTTCATGAGGAACCCCGGGCATGGACATCCAATAGGTGTTGTTTTGTTCAAACCACATTCCGGGTGCCGTTCCAACCTCATTTGGGACATAGGTACAGCAAGAGGGTAAATGACCCTGTAAGATATTTAGGGGTGTGATTTCCCGTCCTCTTCGCTTAAAAAAACTTGTAACTGCCTCCACAGCCTCAGGAAATTCAACAATAGGGCAATTAAAATATTCTGCCATGAGAGGCTTTGTTAAATCATCTTGAGTAGGGCCTAGACCACCCGTAATTAAAACGATATCGGCTCTATTTTCTGCTTTTGAAAATGCTTCAAGAATATCTTCTCTATTATCTCCCACGGTGGTTCTTCTAACAACCCGTACACCGATTAAATCAAGCTCTTGACTAATCCAATGGCTATTAGTATCTATGATTTGTCCATAGAGTAATTCGTCCCCAATGGCAATAATTTCTGCTTTTACAGTTTTCATGAAGGTTATTAACTAGGTGTTATCTGACTTTAGCTTTCAATAGGATTTTAGAAAAGATTCCTGGGACAAATCGCTTTAAATATATTGCCATTACTTCTTTGCCTCCGATATAAATTTCCTCCTTTTTCTTTTTTAGTCCCTTAAAGATTTGATTTGCACATTCTTCAGCACTCATTCCATTGGCTTGAGCATCATCCATTTGGTTGAGGGGTTTCCCATCTGCAGTCATTGCATTCACAGAGACATTAGTTTTTATAAAACCGGGACAAATCATCGTCACTGAAATATTATCAACAAAATGCTCAGCTCTTAAAGAATCGAAATACCCGTGAAGCGCATGTTTAGAAGCAGAATAGGAAGAGCGGTAGGGGGAACCAATTATTCCCACAAGAGAACTTGTCACTCCAAACTGTCCTGATTTTTTAGCTTTGAAGTGTGGTATAATTGCTTTGGTTAATGCAATAGTTCCAAAGAAATTAATCTCCATGATTTTTCTATCCACTTCTAGTTTCGTTTCTAAAGCAAGCGAGCGTTGGCTAATCCCACCATTGTGAAACATAATGTCAACCTGTCCAAATATCTTAATCGCCTCACTAGCTTTGTCTTGTAACTCATCTGTTTTTGCAAGGTCTAAGGGTAAAACCGCACAATCCTCAGGAAATTCACAGGATTCCATCACTTTATGTAGGTCTTCCTGCTTGCGGGAGGATAGGATTACCGAATAGCCCTCTTTTGAGAATTTTCTAGCTGCCGCAGCTCCAATCCCGGATGATGCCCCAGTAATCCAAATAACAGGTTTAGCCATAATTATTGTTTTATTCTTTCGTAATCAACAAAGGAAAAAGGAAATTGATTTTTTTCATCTGCGGGATGATCCTCTCTACTTACTACTTTCCAAATGGAGGGATCTATTCTTGGAAAAAAAGTATCTCCCTCCGGCTCGGCATCCACTTCTGTTATAACAAGTTCATCGGCCAATGAAATTGTTTGTTTATAAATTTCCCCGCCTCCGATAACATAGAGTTTTTCAATCCCTAGTTTTTTACAAAAGATGAAAGCATCTTCTACACTTTCAAAAACATGATGTCCTTCAGGTACCTGATAATTTGGATTTCTTGTGATTACCAAATGCGTTCGATTGGGCAAAGGTTTTCCTAAAGATTCAAAGGTTTTCCTTCCCATTAAAATGTAATGATTGGAGGTTAAGGCTTTGAACCGTTTAAAATCAGTTGGGATTTTCCAAACTAAATCATTTTCCTTCCCTATTACCCCATTTTTGGCTACAGCCGCAATCAATAATATTCTCATAATTTTAATACTTCAATACCTTGAAGATACTAGGGTTTGAGAAGGTAAAAAATTAAATTATTGATTGACTTAATTTTTTGCCATTTGAGTCATCATGCTAGGATAATCTTCCAAAACAAATGATTTTGATTCTGAGTCATTTACCTCAATAATCTTTAATTTGATATTGGTTCCATCATCTGAGGATGTAAAATCCATTTCCATAAAATTACCCTGTGGAAAATCTTTGAAATGCTCTGCATATTTACTCTGATTCTCATCCGTTGCGAATGGACTATTAGTTCCCCAAAAGGATGAATATCCACCAATGGGCTCTTCGGTAATCCAATAAGTGCCTTCTCCATCTTTGCTTTTGACATGATATTCATCACATGAATAGCCTAAGATCTCTTTTGTATTCCCTGTTTTTTCAATAAACAATTCAGGGTCTTCCATAGGATTGGGATTTTCTTCTTGAGCATCAGCCACTACCTCATTGATATCCAGTTTATATGCAAAACTCATTTTTTCTCCTTCATTATCCATAAGAAGGATGGAAGCAGAATTTGGAATATCATAAACCATAACCATTACTGATTCAGGTTTTTTGGGATCTATTATCTCCATTCCCGTGTAATCAGTGGTTTTTGACAGGTAGGATTTTAATAAAGTTGGTTCTTGTTCTTTCCCTTTCTTATCGGTGGCAGTCATTTCCATTACGACATTTCCAAAGAAATCATATTGATCTGCGGTTTCAACTTCCTCACCCATTCCAGCCAAGATTTTATTCATGTCCAAAGTCACAGGACCATTAGACTCACCATCTTCACCAAACAAGCCTTCAAACTGTTTTTCCAGCTGTCTTTGAACCATTTTGGTGGTTTCTTCCTCTACTTTCTTTTCAATTGCCCGTTCGGCACCTCTACTTGCCGCTTTTTTTATTTTTTTAATGAACTGCGCATCAGAACTAGTTGAAATGAAAAATAGAAGGATTAAAAGGATTAAGTTTTTAATTAGATTTTTCATAATTGATAATTTAAAAATTGTAATTCATTTCAATATCTTTGAATTTCCTAAAAATCAGACAGATGTAAAAGTTTTTAAGGATAAAATCCTTTAAATCTTATTGCCTCTCAAGAAGTCTTCTGTCTTCATCCTTTTCTTTCCCTCCAATTGTAATTCTAATATTTCTAAGACACCATCTCCTGTTTGGAATTTTAAAAATGACTTGCCATCAGTAATAAACTCCCCCGGTTTTAGTGAAGGATTGGTTTCATTTATAAACCTAGTTTTGAATATTTTACAATTCTTGCCATCAATTTCAGTCCATGCCGCAGGGTAAGGTGAAAGCCCCCGGACCAAGTTATGAATTGATTCAGCTGGTCGATCCCAATTTATTTGGCAGGTTTCTTTGAAGATTTTAGGTGCATGATGAAGCGCTTTGGATTCATCCTGTATTTTAGGGTGTACCTCATCTTTTGAAATGGCTTTAACCGTTTTTAAAACCAACCTTGAACCTTCATGCATAAGTTTTTCATAAACAGTGCCTAAATCATCCTCCTCTAGAATAGGAACTTTTTCCTGGAAAATAATACTTCCTGTATCAATTTCATGTTTTAAAAAGAAGGTAGTAACTCCTGTTTCCTTTTCGCCATTTATAATAGCCCAATTTATTGGAGCGGCACCTCTATAATCAGGTAATAGTGAAGCATGGAGGTTGAATGTTCCGATAGGAGGCATATTCCAAACGGATTCTGGGAGCATTCTAAAAGCAACAACTATTTGGAGATCAGCCTTTAAGTCTTTCAACTCCTGTTGAAAAGCTGGATCCTTTAAGTTTGTAGGCTGAAGAACTGGAATATTTAGTTTTACCGCAGCTTCTTTAACAGGAGAGGGGATCAGTTTTTGACCTCTTCCTTTTGGTTTATCGGGTGCTGTGATTACTGCAATCACATTCCATCCATTGGCCACTAATAATTCTAAAGAAGGAACAGCGAACTCTGGCGTTCCCATATATATGATTCTTAGATCTTTATTCATTTTATTTTTTACCTTCTTGGTTGAAAGTTCTGAGTATTTTCTTCCTAATCTTCGTAAATCAAATACTTGGTTCGCTTCTTTTTGTAAGCCTCCAGATCTGCTGACCAACTTCTTTTTATCTCCGCTTCTGATTTACCTTCTAATAATTGCTTTTTTAATTCATCAGTTCCTGCTAGGGTGTTGAAATACCCCTTAAAAAACGCCTCTCCTTTTCCCGACTTCTTTAAAGCATCAATTACATAGGAAAGTGTAAACCGATGAGTTAATGGCTCATTTCTTAAATCTACCCCATAGCAGAGCTGACCTTTTAATGGTGGATTTGTGGACATTCCCGGTATACTTACAGGTGTAAAAGTAAATTCCCCAAAGTTTTTGTCCGGGTATCCATAAACTTGAAATGGAAATAGCGTTCCCCTTCCTAAAGAGATGATACTTCCTTCGAAAAAGCAGGTGCTTGGATACAATCGAATAGCAATATCATTTGGTAAATTTGGAGAAGGCTTTACTGGTAAATTATAGGTTGTCTTATGAGTCCAGTTAGCAATAGGGATAACTTCCAGGCTGCAAGTAAGACCTCCTTTCAACCACTTTTCGCCATTGATCATTTTTGCAAGTTCACCAACTGTAAGACCATGAACTACTGGAATTGGATGCATACCCACAAAGCTTTCAAATCCTCTTTTTAAAACAGGACCATCTATATAATCTCCATTTGGATTGGGTCGATCAAAAATTATTACCTTTTTATTGTTCTCTGCGGCTGCCTCCATAACATAATGCATGGTACTGATATAGGTGTAAAATCGAACTCCTACATCTTGAAGATCAAAAATTATGATATCCAAATCAGCAATTTGAGCAGCAGAAGGCTTTTTGTTATTACCGTAAAGTGAAACTATTGGCAGCCCGGTTTTAGAGTCAATAGAACTGTCCACTTTTTTACCTGCATCCACATCACCTCTAAACCCATGCTCGGGTACAAAAACTTTTTTAAGATTTATGCCTTGTTCCAGAAGAAAATCTACAACGTGTTTATTTTGACTATGAGTCAAGATACTTGTTTGATTTGCTACTATCCCAACAGCTTTTCCTTTTAACATGTCGAGATAAAGTTCTGGCCTTTCTGATCCGGGAGTGACTTCAATTTGTCGTGCCGTTAGATTTGCGATTCCAAAGAAAAAAAGGATCATTATCCTCAAAATATTGCCAAAGGATAAGAGATTCGTTTGCTTCATGCTATTTTGCGTTCTTTGTAGAACAAATTATCTAATAGAACAAATTAAAGAAGTCCATTGAACCTTTCCTATTTCATTGCTAAAAGAATCAGCTTTAAAAAAGCGGGAGGATTTTCCGCCACTATTCATAAAATCGCTGTAGGTAGTTTGGCTATTGGTTTGGCAATATCTATTCTTTCTTTCATGGTTTTGGGAGGGTTTCAGCAAACTGTTTCAGATAAGGTGTATGGGTTTACCGGACATTATCAGGTTCAGCGATTCACTATGAGCAATGCATTCGAGGAGGCTCCTTTTTCTCTCAATAGTGAATTTGCTGTGGAATACAAACAATTACCTTTTATAGATAGAATTCAATCATTTGCTCATAAAGCAGCACTAATAAAAGGTGAAAATGAGGTGGAAGGGATTCTTGTTAAGGGAATCGGTAATGACTTTGATACGCTGAATTTTAAAAAATACCTGAAAGAAGGTAGAATGCTTCGAATTCCAGAGGAAGGAACAAGTAATGAGATTTTATTAAGTAAAGTCATTGCAAATAAACTTTTCCTTGAGGTCGGAGATCGAGTGATCATGTATTTTGTACAAGATCCACCTCGATATAGAAGGGTAGAAGTAGTAGGAATATTTGAAACCTATCTGGAAAATTTCGATGAAAAAATTGTCATTGGAGAGTTGCAGACAATTCGTAACCTCAATGGCTGGACTGAGGATCAGGTAGGTGGATTAGAAGTTTTCGTAGAGAACCCAAAGAAAGTTGATACCTATGCTCCAGAACTGGAGAATATCATGGATTTTGATTTGAAGTTGATCGCAAGTAAAGATAAGTTTTTGGAGATTTTTGACTGGCTCAAATTGCTTGATACAAATGTTTACGTATTTGTTGGTTTAATTGCTTTTGTAGCGATCTTTAATATGGGCGCTATTCTTTTTATTCTGATCATGGAAAGGACCCAAATGATTGGTTTACTGAAAGCGATGGGAGCTGCGAATAAGCAAATTCGAAGGATTTTCTTCTGGAACGGAGTGAATATTCTATTTAGGGGACTTTTAATCGGTAACGCAATTGGTTTAGGGTTTGGGATCTTACAAGATCAGTTTAAAATTATCCCTTTAGATCCAGCGAGTTATTATATGGCTTATGTTCCTATAGAATGGAACTTGCCAGTATTTTTCCTGATTAATTTAGGGATTACTTTACTTACGGCTTTAGTACTTTTCATCCCTGTGATGGTAATATCAAGAGTTGACCCGATTAAGTCAATCCGCTTTGATTAAGTTTGTATGGAGAAAAAATACTTTTGATTTTCATCCAAATCACTCCTAATACAGCTTCTTTAAATATCCCGGAACTCATCTTTGAAATTCCTTTTGTTCGGTCGGTAAAAATAATGGGAACTTCGGTAAGCTTAAAACCTAATTTCCATGCTGTGAATTTCATTTCAATTTGGAATGCATATCCGATGAATCTCACCTCTTTCAAATTTATTCCTTCAAGTACACTTTTATGGTAACACTTGAATCCTGCAGTAGCATCCTTGATAGGAAGGCCGGTAATAAATTTTACATAAACACTGGCAAAATAAGACATCAGAACTCTTCCTATTGGCCAATTCACTACATTCACACCGGTAATATACCGGGAGCCAATTGCCATATCAAACTCACGGCTTTCACAGGCTTGATATAGTCGTATTAAATCTTTGGGATCATGAGAAAAATCACAATCCATCTCAAAGATAAAATCATATTTATTTTTTAAAGCCCATTTAAATCCTGTCAAATAAGCTGTACCAAGCCCTAATTTGCCTTTTCTTTCAATTAGATGAAGCCTATCTGGAAATTCGGTTATATTATCAATTACAACTTTAGCAGTACCATCAGGAGAGCCATCATCAATCACCAGTAATTCAAAATCTCCTTCAAGACCCATAATTGAATGGATCATTTCCTGGATATTTTCAATCTCATTATATGTGGGAATTATGACTAGTTTGCGGTATCTCATGGGGCAATAAAGCCCAAAAGTAAGGCTTCGGGTTGATTTTAGAAGAATCGAACTTAATAATTTTAAGAAAAGCTTAATTTCGCAGCAAAATTAAAAATATGATCGCTATAGTTAGTTATGTTTCAATTGGCTCTTATGATGCCCAAACGGTAAATGAAGATGAAATTCTATCTTCGATTTTAACTGAATTAGAATTAGATCATGAAATAGTACCTTGGTCGGATACAACTATAAATTGGAATAAATACAAGACTCTTTTGATAAAATCCACCTGGGATTATTTTGATTATTATCCAGAGTTTTTGCAATGGATGGGAAAAATCAAAAGCTTAAATATTCAAGTCTTAAATGGATTGGATACACTTTTTTGGAATTCTTCTAAAAGTTACCTTTCAGAAATAAAAGAAAAGGGGTATCCCGTAATATCAGGCAAGAAATTGAATAAGGGTACTAAAGTTGAATTCGATTTGATTAAAGATGCCGTCAAATCTGAAACCTGGGTTATTAAGCCTCTGATAAGTGGCGGAGCAAAGAATACCTTAAAAATCGAAAGCGAAAAGTGGTTAGATTTCTCTGATACTATTCAAGATCTCGTGAACCATGAAGACTTCCTCGTTCAGCCATTTATTAAGGAAGTTCAGGAGATAGGAGAGTACTCATTAATATTTTTTAATGCAGAATTTTCACATGCCGTTCTTAAAACTCCTGCTAAAGGAGATTTTAGGGTTCAACACTATTTTGGCGGAGAAATAAAAGTGATCGAACCAAATTCCAAAATGATGAATGCTGCAGAATCGATTGTTAAAGATTTTGCTTCAGATAGTCTTTATACAAGAGTAGACGGAGTGGAAATTGAAGGAGAATTCCATTTGATGGAATTAGAACTCATTGAACCATATCTGTTTTTATCTTCTCACCAACAAGCCATTTCAAATTATAAGAATGCTTTAAAGAAGAGATTGAATTAAACACATATTTCTCGCTGATTTTGAGCGTATTCACTGCCTTTATTGGCTGCTTCTTGTAATATCATACAACCTTGGGGATCACCTAATTTAGCTAGCAATATCCTTTTTTTGCCATGGCTTCCACATGATTTGGGTTAGCTTGAAGTATTGCTTCAAAATCTTCTAATGCATAGGAAACATATCCTGCTCTCATTAATGCAAACCCCCTATTATATCTTCCTACAAGTTGGTCTGGCTCAAACTGTACATACTTGTTGAATGATACTGCGCAGCCTAAAACATCTCCACGCATAGCTTTTGCCATGCCTTCATAAAAATGAACTTTTGCAAATTCTGGATTTAATTCCCTTGCTTTGACCAAGAAATTCTCTGATGAGGAATACTTTTTTGTCATCAATTGGGTTCTTCCCAGGAGATATAAAATATCAAAATCAGCAGGCTCTAAAGAAGCGGCTCTTAATAAGTAAGATTCTGCTTTGTTATAATTCTTTTCTTCAAATAAGAGTTTTCCCAATCCTGCATAGGCTTGTGCATATTCATCATCTAAGGCAATAATCCGTTCGTAATCTTTTTTAGCATTTAATGTATCCCCTAATTCCTCATGACTTCTTGCCCTCATATGCAAAGCTTTCAGATCTGTGACATGAAAAAACAAATAACTATCGAGTTCTTCCAATGCAGCTTGATAGTCCTGATCATTGTAAAGTCTTTCTATTCTTTGGAAATCATTGGAACAAGAAACAAGAATAAATACTACTAAGTATATAGGTAAAATATGTAAGAATCGTTTCATAACTAAATGAAACAAAAAAAAAGGATTGGGAAAAATAATCTTTGTGAATTTTTCCTAATCCTTTAATAATTTATTATTAGTTAAGAGATTGATCCTTAAAGAACTCCTTTGGTGCTCGGTAATTGATTGATATTTCTTGGATCTCTCATAACAGCCATTTTTATAGCTCTTGCTAAAGCCTTAAATATCGCTTCAATTTTATGATGCTCATTTGTTCCCTCTGCCTTGATATTTAAGTTACACTTGGAGGTATCTGAAAAGGATTTAAAGAAGTGATAAACCATTTCGGTTGGCATATCTCCAACTTTTTCCCTTTTGAATTCAACATCCCATACAATCCAAGGTCTTCCTCCAAAATCAATCGCAACTTGGGCTAGTACATCATCCATTGGAAGAAGAAATCCATACCTGAAAATCCCTTTCTTATCACCTAGAGCTTTTAAATAGGCCTCACCCAAGGCCAGTGCTGTATCTTCAATTGTATGATGCTCATCAATATGTAGATCACCTTTAACTTTGATTTCTAAATCTGTACTTCCATGCTTTCCTAACTGTTCCAGCATATGATCGAAAAAATGTAAACCAGTTGAAATGTCGCATATACCGGACCCATCCAGGTTTAGCTTGATAAAAATATCAGTTTCCGAGGTTTTTCTTTTTATTTCAGCTGCTCTTGGAGGCAGTTTCAAAAATTCATAAATCTCATCCCAATCTTTCGTACTGAATTCTGCCTTTGCATTTTCATCACCAAAGTAAATTGATTTTGCACCTATATTCTCAGCTAATTGAACATCCGTAATTCGATCTCCGATTACGAAACTGTTAGATAAATCGTATTCTTCCGAAAAATAAGCTGTCAAAAGGCCTGTTCTTGGTTTTCTTGTTGGGGCATTTTCATGTTCGAAGGTCTTGTCTACAAGAATTTCTTTGAATAAAATATTCTCTTGTTCTAAGGTCTTAAGCATCTTGTACTGAGCAGGCCAGAAAGTATTTTCAGGGAAAGAAGGTGTGCCCAACCCATCTTGGTTCGTTACCATTACCAACTCATAATCCAGCTCCTCCGCAATTTTTCTAAGGTTTGAAATTGCTTTTGGTACAAACTCCAACTTTTCCAAGCTATCTACCTGAAAATCTGTTGGAGGCTCTTTAATGATCGTACCATCACGGTCTATGAATAATACTTTCTTTCTCATAAATCTAATAAATAGGTTTAAACTTTTTTAGGGGCAATTTTCACCAAAGCTTTCAGGAATTCTTCATTTTCTTTTCTTGTACCAACTGAAATCCTAAGGCAATCTTCACATAACAATACTTTTGATCTGTTTCTCACAATTACTTTCTGCTCAATCAATTCATTGTAAACCTCTGTAGCATGGGGAATTTTGATTAAAAGAAAGTTTGCCTGTGAGGGAAAAATATTTTGAACGAAAGTCAATTTCTCAAGATTTTCTTGCATAAAACTCCTTTCTTTCAATATACCTTCAATCATCTTTTTAACCTTCTTATTGTTCCGAATAGCTGCAAGCACAGTCTCTTGCGTTAATCCTGAAATATTATATGGAGGTTTGATCTTATTAAGAATTCCAATTATTTCTTCAGACCCAAAAGCCATTCCTAGTCTCAATGAAGCCAATCCCCATGCTTTTGAGAAAGTTTGAATTACCAGAAGGTTTGGGAAATTATCTAATTCTGTCGTAAAGCTAGGTTCATCATTGAAATCAATATAGGCCTCATCAATAACGACAATACCTTTAAATTTCCGTAAAAGAAGTTCTATATCATCTCTTTTAAGCTTGTTTCCACTAGGGTTGTTGGGAGTACAAACGAAAATAATTTTGGTATTATCATCGACGGCATCCAATACTTTATTTGGCTGAAGTTGAAAGTCTGAAGTCAAAGCAACCCTCCTTATTTCCACATCATTGATGGAAGCACTGACTTCATACATACCATAGGTAGGAGGAAGTAAAATGACATTATCTTTGCCTGGATTGCAAAACGCTCGGAACAATAAATCGATTGCTTCATCCGAGCCATTTCCTAAAAAGATTTGTGAGGGTTTTACTTGTTTGATTAGTGAAATCTCCTCTTTCAATTCACTCTGGTAGGGATCAGGATATCGATTATAATCTTGATCAGTTACCGAACCATATGGATTTTCATTGGCATCTAAAAAGACTCCAATCTTTCCGGTATACTCATCTCTAGCAGAAGTGTAAGGCTGCAATTTTGCAATATGAGGTCTTAAAAGTGAGTTTAATTTAAACTGCATATCTATTTCAATTTCAGATAATTAAGACGAATAGTTACAGCGTTTTTATGTGCCTCCAGCAATTCATTTGCAGCCATTACTTCTATGGTAGGACCTAGATTCTTTAAACCTTCTTCTGTAATTTTTTGATAGGTCATCTTCTTTAAAAAACTATCCAAAGAAACGCCACTGTAATTTCTGGCATAGCCATAAGTAGGCAATGTATGGTTAGTACCGGAAGCGTAATCTCCTGCAGATTCTGGAGTGAAATTACCGATGAAAATTGATCCTGCATTGAATATTGAATCGACTACCTCATCTTCATTTTCAACTGCTATAATCAAGTGTTCTGGAGCATATTCATTGATCAGATTTAAAGCCTCCGACTGATCGTCCATTACAACAGCTCTAGAATTTTTTAAAGATTTGATGGCAATGTCTTTCCTAGGCAAATCTTCAAGTTGGGCATCAATTTCTTTGATAACTTTCTTGGCGAATTTTTCTGAATTTGTTACCAAAACAACCTGACTATCTACCCCATGTTCGGCCTGCGATAGGAGATCTGAAGCTACAAAGGCTGGAATGGCTGTTTTGTCTGCATATACCAAAACTTCGGAAGGGCCTGCTGGCATATCAATTGCGACTCCATATTTTGTGGCCATTTGCTTGGCCGCAGTTACATACTGATTTCCTGGGCCAAAGATTTTATCCACTTTTGGTACTATCTGAGTTCCAAATGTCATGGCAGCAACTGCCTGAGCACCTCCGACTTTTACGATTTTAGTAATACCAATTAGATCAGCGGTATATATAATCGCAGGATGGATTTCGCCATGTCTATCGGGTGGCGTACAGAGTACAATTTCCTTGCATCCTGCAATCATTGCTGGAACTCCAAGCATTAAAACCGTACTAAATAAGGGAGCTGTTCCTCCTGGGATATACAAACCGACTCTTTGGATTGGCATGCTTTTTCTTTTGCAAACTACCCCTGGCATTACCTCTTCGACAAGTTCGTCACTTATTTGAGCTTTGTGGAATCGTTCAATATTGGTCTTTGCAACTTGTATTGCCTCCTTCAATTCAGCCGAAAGCTTTTCAGAAGATGTATTTATTTCATTTTCAGAAACGAGCAAACTTTCGAGTTGGACATGATCATATTCCAAAGCAAATTTGAATAAAGCCTTATCTCCATTTTGCTTGACCTTTCTGAGAATAGGCTTGACAATTTTGTTGATTTGTTTCGTTTTCTGAACTGGCCGAGCCAATTCCTTTTTCCAAGTATCCTGTTCAGGATTTTTAAGAATTTTCATGGATATGATTTTCTTTTACTAGGCTGTTTAAAGAATCATTTTTTCAATTGGAACTACAAGTATTCCTTCAGCTCCGGCTGTTCTTAGCTCTTCAATGTGCTCCCAAAATTGGTCTTCATTTAAAACTGAATGAACAGAAGACCAACCCTCTTGAGCTAAAGGTAAGATTGTCGGACTACGCATACCTGGAATCAATTTAATGATTTTGTTGATTGAGGCATTAGGTACATTCATAAGGACATATTTGCTACTTTTTCCTTTTTGAACTGCATTGATTCTGAATAATAACTTTTCTACTATTTCAGTTTTCCAATCCGACAAGTTTTTATTTGCTATTAAAACTGCCTCTGATTTAAAGATCTCCTCAACTTCCTTCAGTCCATTCATCATTAGGGTAGACCCAGAACTGACAATATCACATATTCCTTCAGCTAAGCCAATACTTGGTGCTATTTCAACGGAACCGCTGATTTCATGTATCTCTGCCTGAATATTTTTTGAACTTAGAAAATCCCCAAGAATTTTAGGATAAGATGTAGCTATATTCTTCCCTTCGAAAAATGATAAGTCCTTGTATTCTTGTCCTTTAGGTATTGCTAGTGAAAGTCTACATTTAGAAAAACCCAGCTTTTTTAAAGTTAAGACATCTTCGTCTTTTTCAACCAATTCATTTTCTCCTACTATACCTAAATCTGCAACCCCGTCAGCTACATATCCAGGGATGTCATCATCTCTGAGAAAAAGGAATTCAATTGGGAAATTGGTTGAAGTGGATTTAAGTTTCCCTGTCCCATTATAAAATTTAATACCACACTCTTTGATAAGTGCTAAAGAGTCATCTGATAATCTGCCGCTTTTTTGAACGGCAATACGGATAATTTTTTCCATGTTGGCAAGTTACGCTAAGAAATATAAGGTTATGAAAATTTTTTGGTGAAAAGCGGAATCCCTATCATCGGCTTCACCGGGCATGTTGAAAAATTCCTCAGGAGGAATGATGGAAATGGTGCAGCAAATGCGATTGCTGTATTGGTAAAAAATCAATATTTCTATTGTTGTGATTCATTTCTGCTGACAAATATAGGGATGCTTGATAAACCAGCAAAAAAGGTAAGATGTTTTTGAATAGTTTGAAAAAAATTAAGTGAAGTAAGGATTAGGAGGTTTTTGATAACTATCTAGTTTTAGAATAAAAGCTTAATATCTTTCATAAAATAAAAAGTGCCTTGGGCAGCCTTGTAAAACCCATTTTATCTATGGAATGGAAACGTACACCTGTATTTCTTGGGACTATAATATCCTGGATTTTATTTGCCGTTATTGGCTTTGGGATGTGGGGATGTCCAACCTATAACGTTTGGCAACAGGAAATGAGTGGTAGAGCAGAATTCGCTAAAGCCGAACAAAACAGAAGAATTTTAATTGAAGAAGCTGCTGCGAATTTAGAAGCTGAAAAACTGAATGCACAAGCAGAAATTGAGAGAGCTAAAGGAGCGGCAGAAGCTATTAAAATTGAAAATGGTTCGATTTCAGAAAAGTAGATTCAATATCTGTGGGTGAGACAGCAAAAGAATTTAGGAGATAAGACAGTTATTTATATTCCAACTGAAGCAAATCTGCCAATTTTGGAAGCAGGTAGAATCCCAAGAATCCAAGATTATTCTAAGGATGGAAACTAAAAAAAGAGCTCTGACTAATCAGAGCTCTTTTTTGATTTAATGAATAGTATTAGAATTAACCTCCTGATTTTTTGGCTTTATATCCAGCAGCTTGAAGAATTTGAAGTACTTTTTCTCGATGATCTCCTTGAATAAGGATTTCTCCATCTTTCGCAGAACCACCTACACCACACTTGTTTTTAAGCATTTTTCCCAACTCTTTTAAATCATCTTCAGATCCTACAAAACCATCAATTAATGTTACTTTTTTTCCTGCACGAGCTTTTTTGTCGAGCATGATTTTTAGATTTTGTTGAGCAGGGGGGAGTGTATCAGTTGATTCATCTGAGCTATCCTCAAATTCAAAATCATCTGAAGTAGAGTAGACAATTCCTTCTCTTTTTTTCCAATCGTTAGTTTTCTTTGCCATAAATAAATGAAAAAAACCTGCCCTGAAGGACAGGTTAGATTAAAATTGGCGGTTTAAATAACTTTTAGCGTCCAAACTGGGCGCTTGGCATGATTAACAACGTCTTCCGCAATGCTTCCTGTGATCAAATGTAAGAACCCAGTTCTGCCATGTGTGGCCATTGCGATAAGATCCGCATCTATATCCTCAGCAAATTCAATAATTCCTGACTCCTCAGAAAGAGAATTGTATATCTCTGCTTTCACCCCTTCAAAACCATATTTTTTCACAAACATGCCAATTCTTTTTATTGAATCACGAGTAGTTTCAAAATTTGCAGGAGTATTAACCACTACAAAATAGAGATCTGCATCAAACAAGTATTGAAGGTTTTTCATTCTACGAGCAATTTCATCTTCGTCTTCTTTGAAATTACTTGCAAAAACTATTTTTTTAAATTTAGATGGATCTGTAGCTGATTTGACTGTAATTACTGGACAGGTAGCAGTTCTTACAATTTTCTCTGTATTACTTCCTATAAGTACTTCTTCAATTCCGGATGAACCTTTGGATCCCATGACAACGACGTCGGGGTTTTCTTCCAAGATTGACTCTGTAATGCTCTTAAAGGCATTTCCCAGTTTTAATTTTACATTAAATTTGAATTTTTTATCCTTATACTTTTCTTTTAAATCGGCAACTTGCTCTTTCCTTTTTTCCATTAATTGTATGAAGAACACCTGATTTTCCATTTCAGGCATTATTTCGCCTCCTCCCATTGTTCCTATACTTGAAACATATGGAACCTCCAACACATTAACAACTTCTATATGGACACCTTCTATCTTCTCTGCAAGTTCAGTTGTAAAATTCAGGGCATTTAGAGCTTGCTCTGAGAAATCGTAGGGAACGAGTACTTTTATCATAGTTAAATGGAATTATGTTTATACCAAATTAACTAAAAAACAGAAGGAGGGAAGAGAATTTTTGGATTTTCACAAAAAAAGTAGTCCTATTCCAAAGAGTACTACCCAAAGTAGGGTGCTTAGCGCCATTTTTTTTAGATTTGGGTCTATTTCATCGGAACTTTTACCTTTTTGGACATTCATTCCAATTTTAATCATTAGAGGGAAAACCATAAACCCTAAGGCAGCGCCCCAATTCTGACTAAAAAAACAAAAGCCTAATAAGCTCACATAACCAGCAAGAATTAAAAACCAGTTGTACCGTATTGCTGCTTCTTTTCCTATTCTTACTGGGATTGACTTTTTCCCTGCTGTTTTGTCGGACTCTATATCTCGAATATTATTGATGTTTAGTACTGTAGTACTAAAAAAGCCAAGGGATAAACCAACCCAAATCACTGAAGGGTTAAAATCTGTGCTGTGGAGAAAAAAGGTTCCTATCACACCAATTATTCCAAAAAATAAGAAAACTGAAATATCACCTAGTCCTAAATAACCATATGGATTACTCCCTGAAGTGTAGGAAATCGCTGCCCAAATAGATGCAATTCCTAATCCAAAGAAAATGAAGAACAAGGTCCAGTCTTGTACAGCCAAATACAAAAGCAACAATCCTGAAATCAATGATAGGACTCCAAAAAGATACATCCCGTTTTTCATTTCAGAAAGGGATATTAAACCTGATTGAACAGCTCTCACTGGTCCTTGACGTTCATGATGATCAGCTCCATTCACTGTATCTCCATAATCATTTGCAAGGTTGGAGAGAATTTGAAGAAAGATTGTTGTCAGGGATGCAAACAACAAAATCTCCCATCGAAACACCTGAAGAGAATAGGCCAAAAATGAACCAGCAAAAATACTGGCCAAGGATAATGGTAAAGTCCGAAGCCTGACCGCATGCAGCCAGGCTTCCTTTTTTGATTGGATTTCTCTTTTCACTAAATCATTCTCTATTTATGCGCCTATAGAAGATAGGATTTCTTCATCCAATGGAGTTACCGAAGAGGGAAAGAATTTTAATAACTCTCCTTTTTCATCAATTAAATATTTGCAAAAATTCCAAGTAGGTTCCTGATTATTCCATCCATTCAACTTAGCATCACTTAGCCAACGATAGAGTGGATGTTTGTCAAAACCTTTCACAGAAATTTTTTCAAAAACAGGGAAAGTTACTCCGTAATTTTCAGTACAAAATGTTTTTATTTCTTCGTTTGATCCAGGTTCTTGTCCTCCGAAATTATTTGCCGGAAAACCTAAAATTTGAATTTTATCACCATAATTCTCATTGAGTTCCTGAAGTGCTGCGTACTGAGGAGTGTAACCACATTTTGAAGCTACATTGACAATTAAGAGTTTTTTGCCTTTGAATTGTTCAAAGTCAACCTCCTTGCCATCGATATCTTTTAGTTTGAAATCGTAAAATGTGTTTTCCATTGTTGTGCTGTTAGATACTAAAAAACCTGCTTGCAAAACTTCTGGTCTCTCCAATGTTCTTTGACAAGAGAATAATGTTGCTAAGGCTAAAATAAATAGTAGTTTTTTCATAATTACATTCTTTCGGGTACTTGAATACCTAGTAAACTCATTCCTCTTTTGATTGTTGCTGCAGTCAATGCAGAAAGTGCAACTCTAAATGCCAAAATTGACGGATTGTTTTCATGGAATATAGGAAGGTCGGCATAAAATCGATTATACTCTTTAGCTAAATCAAATAAATATTGTGCTATAACAGAGGGTGCATATTCTTCTGCTGCCATCTTAATTTTCTTAGTGAAACCTCCTAAAAGAAAAATAAGCCCTGCTTCAGATTCTTCAATATTAGAAATTGCAGATAAATCTGGATTTTGAAAATCTACACCGATCTGTTCTGCCTTTCTCAAAATGGATTTGATTCTTGCATGGGAATATTGAATGAATGGCCCTGTGTTTCCTTGAAATTCAATGGATTCTTGTGGATTAAAAAGCATTCGCTTTTTAGGATCAACTTTGAGTAAGAAGTATTTTAAAGCTCCTAAGCCTAAGGTTTCATAAAGTTCAGAAGCCTGGTCTTCATTGAATCCATCTATTTTGCCAAGCTCTTTGGTATGATGCGCTGCTGTATCTACCATCTCTTGCATTAAATCATCTGCATCTACTACCGTCCCTTCCCGAGATTTCATTTTGCCAGAAGGTAAATCCACCATTCCATAAGATAAATGATATAAGCCATCTCCATAAGGACGGCCAAGTTTTCTCATAATCTTAAACAAGACATCAAAGTGATAATCTTGTTCATTTCCCACAACATACACTGATTTATTTATTTTAAAATCATTGTATTTTAAATCAGCAGTTCCCATATCCTGGGTGATATAAACAGAAGTACCATCTCCTCTGAGTACTAATTTTTCATCTAATCCTTCATCGGTTAAATCGACCCAAACAGAACCATTTTCTTTCTTATAGAAAACCCCTTTTTGTAGACCTTCTTCTACGATGTCTTTCCCAAGAAGATAGGTGTCTGACTCATAATAAAACTTGTCAAAATTAACCCCCATTTTTTCATAGGTCTTTGCAAAACCAGCATAAACCCAGGAATTCATTTGTTTCCAGAGATTTACAACCTCCTCGTCGTTTGCTTCCCACTTTCTCAGCATCTCTTGAGCTTCCAAAAGTAGGGGAGCATTCTTTTTTGCTTCCTCTTCTGTCTGGCCTTCAGATTTGAGAGTTTCAATCTGCTTTTTGTATTCTTTATCAAAAATCACATAATACTTTCCAGCCAAATGATCTCCTTTCAGATTAGCAGATTCCGGGGTTTCTCCATTGCCATAATGCTGATACGCTACCATGGATTTACAGATATGAATTCCCCGGTCATTTACCAAATTAGCCTTTGTGACTTCGTAACCATTTGCCTTAAGAATTTCAGCAACGGAATATCCCAAAAAGTTATTTCTGAGGTGACCCAGATGAAGTGGTTTATTCGTATTCGGGGAAGAATATTCCACCATGACTTTTTGACCATTTGGAGGTAACTGTCCTAGATTTTCATCAGCATAAAGTTGCTTAAAGACATCGAGCCAGATCAGGTCATTCAATTCGAGGTTCAAAAACCCCTTCACAACATTATAGCCTGAAACTTCTTCCAAATTCGCCTTTAAATATTCACCTATTTGATTTGCAGTAGCTTCAGGTGTCGTCTGGCTAACTTTTAAGTATGGAAAAACCACAAAGGTGTAGGTGCCCATAAATTCCTTCCTTGTCGGTGCCAGACTCAATTTATCTAGAGCAACGTCATGATTGTATATATTCTGAAATGCCAGCTGAATGCCGCTAAGTATTGATTCTTGTATATTCATGTTTTTACCACAGAGGTCACAAAGAGTTACACAGAGTACTCAATGAATTCAATTGTGTCCTTATTTAGTATTTAATATTCTTTTAATTCCATAATTGAGTTTGACAACATCGAAATTAATCAAGAGTCTCAATTTAAATTTAGCTAAGCTGAGATAATTTAAAGTTTGTGCAAAATTGATTTCTGTTATTGATTCTACAGATTTTAATTCAAGTTCCAGTTTCCCCTCATAAATCAATTTTATAACCCAAGTCAATTGAAATGTAATCATTTGCTACACCAAGAAGGATGTTTGATAATTTATCCTCACTTAAATCGTCTTTTAACTCCACCTATGCTTTACTTAGTTTTCTTTGCGGTTAAATTCTAAAAATTATCGACGAGAGATTTTGTCGTGATTTCCAGGACTTCGAAAGCATTTTCAGCCATTCTATTTTCAGAATCCAGTGTAGGATTAACTTCAACGATTTCCCAGCAACAAACTCTTTTATCTTTGATTAATTCTGCATTAAGTTGGATGGCTTCTTCCACAGTCAGTCCGTCAGCAACCGGAGTCCCTGTCCCCACAGAAATGGAACTATCCAAGCTGTCCACATCAAATGAAATATAAATTTGATCGCAATCTTTCAATACCTCCAGTGCTTGCTTGGCAATGGTAGCTACTCCAGATTCTCTTACCTCCTTGGTTTTGAAGTTTCTGATCCCGTGCTTTTTTATCAAATAGTCCTCTGGGCCTTCTGTATCTCTCACAGTGATGAATACGATGTCCTTAAGATCAATCTTCGGATACTCGCCGCCGATGTTTTTTATTTTATCCCAATAGATTAAAGTTTCTTCAGATGGGTTATTTACTTTACAATCAAGATTATCTATACGTGCTGTCATGGCTAAAGGCATCCCGTGCATATTCCCTGATGGTGTCGTAAAAGGAGTATGCAGATCAGCATGGGCATCAATCCAAATTACTCCTAGCTTTTTTTTAGGATCGGCTGCTTTAATTCCCATAATAGTTCCGGCAGCTGTGCTGTGATCTCCAGCAAGTACAATAGGAAACTTTTTTTCCATCCGGAGAGATTCAATGGTGCCATATACATTTTTTAAAACCTGATATACCCCGTCTATATATTTGGCATCTTTAAACTTATTTCCTCTCCAAAGGTAATTATTTGCGTCAGGGACATTAATTGGATCGAACTGGGTAAAGAAATTCGATTTTTTATCCAAACTAGCAATTTTTAATGCGTCTATTCCAAGACTTGCGCCTCTAGTACCTGCTGCAATCTCCGACCTTACTTCAACTAATTTGATATCTCGCATTTAATTTTTTATTTCTAGTTAATTGGGTTTATTAAAGTGTGCAAAACTAAGGAAAATTGGGAATATTGCCTGATAGAATATAGAATTGAGCCTTCAATTTCCAATCAAAAATTATCTGAGAATCTACAAATTCTCTGAATCCAAGGATATCTAAGAATTAAGATTTAATTCATAAATAGTCAAGAAGTCATGAACATACATTCCAAACTTCCAGATATTGGAACAACCATTTTTACAATAATGTCTAAACTTGCTACAGATCATGGGGCAATTAATTTATCCCAAGGCTTTCCGGGATTTAATTGTGATCCACATTTATTGGATTTGGTTTACAAATACATGAAAGAAGGCAAGAATCAATATGCGCCAATGAGTGGAGTGCCCATTCTAAAAGAAAGACTGGCTGAAAAAACAAAAAAGGTTTATGGAATTGATTACAATTCGGAAACAGAAGTGACGATTGTTTCAGGTGCTACGGATGCTATTTATTCAGCGATTACAGCTATTGTAAAATCTGGAGATGAAGTGATTCTATTAGAACCTGCGTATGACTCTTATGCACCGGGGATAATTTTAAGCGGAGGAATACCAGTTTATGTTCCTTTGGAATTGCCAGATTTTTCTGTCAACTGGCAGAAAGTTGAAGAAGCTATCACAGAGAAAACCCGATTGATCATGGTGAATACACCGCATAATCCTTCTGGATATATGTGGACAAAGGACGATTTAAATAAATTGGCCCAACTGATTAAAGACAAAAATATCCATGTAATCAGTGATGAAGTCTATGAGCATATCACCTTTGATGGGAGGCAGCATTTATCTTTAATGGTGCACCCGATTCTTAAGGAGAGAACTTTTGTTTGCGGTTCCTTTGGAAAAACTTTTCATGTGACTGGATGGAAAATAGGGTATTGTTTGGCTCCAGCTGATTTGACCTTAGAGTTTAGGAAAGTCCATCAATTTGTCACTTTCAGTTCAGCAACGCCCCTGCAATATGCTCTTGCAGCATACTTAGAAGATGAAAGGCATTACCTGGAATTACCAGAATTTTATCAAAAGAAAAGAGATTTATTTTGTGCGGGATTAGCGGAAACGGGTTTTATTTTTACTCCCGCGCAGGGAAGTTTTTTTCAGCAAGTATCTTATGCACATCTTAGTGATGAACCAGACTTTGATCTTGCAGTGAGGTTAACCAAGGAAATTGGTGTGGCGAGCATTCCAATTTCAGTTTTTTTTAAAAATAAAGATGATCATAAAATTCTCAGGTTTTGCTTTGCAAAAACTGACCAAGAGCTTTTTAAAGCGATAGAAATTATTCAAAATTCAAAATTTTTTTGATTTAAGGTTCTTATCTTCAAATAGTTGTAAAATATTTTACTTAAAACCCTATAAAAAGAATAGGGAATATAGGATATTAGGAATTTTGCTCTTACATTTGAAGCGTTAGAAAAATAATCTGAAAAAAATGAGCGCATTATCCTACCAATCTCCCACATCAACAAGTCTTTTCAATGGGGCTTTAGGGAGCAATTCCCGGTTTTCACAAATTTCTGTAAGCCAAAAGGAAATGATTAAAGTTTTTAGTCAACAATCAGGAGGAATAATGCAAGGGGTATGCCGCCTTGAAAAAAGCTTTGATTCCTTATTTCCATTATTTCGAGGCTTAACAAGTTTAGGAAAGCCACAATCTCTTACTTTGACTTTTTCTCGGGAGAGCAAATCAATTTTCTATACTTTCAGTTCAGATGCACTACCAGAGGTTGAGTATTTTTTTGGTCGAGTTCTGACTTTGCTACAAAAAGAAGTAAAATTCAAGCAAGTGTTAAAAGAAGTAATTGAGAATAGAAATCGATTTAAGTCAGAGCAAAGTCTACTACGGACTGCTCTCCTGGCAGATTAAAGAGTAAATTGAGTTGTAAAAAATAAATGTAAAGGACATTTCCGATTGGATTTGTCCTTTTTCATTTGAAATCCCCTTAGAAAAAACAATTTTTGTACTCTACTACCACTTTATAAAAACCAATTCTAGGATGAACAGATACATTGATCTTATTCAACAAACCTTTGATTTTCCAACCAAAGAGTTTCATGTTGAAAACAATGAATTATTTTTTAATGGAGTAAACATGATGGATATTATAGAAACCTACGGTACTCCTCTCAAACTCACTTATTTGCCCAAAATTTCAGAAAACATTCAAAGGGCAAAAACCTATTTCAATACTGCCATTCAATCACACGATTACAATGGTAAATACACCTATTGTTACTGCACCAAATCTTCTCACTTCAGTTTTGTACTGGATGAGGCGCTGAAAAATGATATCCATATAGAGACTTCATCCACCTTTGATATTCCTTTGGTTAGAAGTTTATTCGCCAAGGGTAAGATTTCAAAGGATACATATATTATTTGCAATGGTTTCAAAAGGGAGCTTTATAAGCAGTATATCTCTGAATTGCTAAACGACGGATTTGTTAATTGTATCCCTATTTTAGACAATTTGAGTGAAATCGATTATTACCTAGAGCATGTGAAAGTTCCTTTTCAGGTAGGAATCAGAATCGCTGCTGATGAGGAACCAAAATTTGGATTTTACACCTCCCGATTAGGAGTTAGATACAATGATATTATCAAGCTGTATGAAGAGAAAATCAAAGACCATCCTTTGGTAAGTTTAAAAATGCTTCATTTCTTCATCAATTCTGGGATTCGGGATACTGCTTATTATTGGTCGGAATTAACTCGTTTCATTCAAAAATATGTGGATCTAAAAAAAGTAGCTCCAACACTTGACACGATGGATATCGGTGGAGGATGGCCTATAAAAACCAACGTATTCTTTGATTACGATTATCAGTATATGGCTGACCAGATAATTAAGAACATTAAATGGATGTGTGCCAAAAACAATACGAAGGAACCGAATATTTTCACTGAATTTGGTTCTTACACGGTAGGTGAGAGTGGTGCAGTCTTATATTCTATTTTGGATGAAAAGCTTCAAAATGATAAAGAGCTGTGGTATATGATCGATGGTTCATTTATTACTCAATTGCCTGATAGTTGGGGTTTGAATCAAAAATATATTATGCTCGCAATCAACAATTGGGATGAGACCTATCATAACATCAATTTGGGTGGACTGACCTGTGACAGCATGGATTATTACAACTCTGAGGCCCACCAGTTTAATATATATCTTCCTAAGCCAGATAATGGAAAGAAGCAATACATTGGATTTTTTCATACAGGAGCTTATCAAGAATCTTTGGGTGGATATGGAGGAATACAACATTGCTTAATACCCGCACCAAAACATGTGTTGATTGACCGGGATGAAAATGGAAATGTGATTCACCGACTTTTCAGAGAAGATCAAACTGAAGAAAGTATGCTGAAGACTTTAGGATATTAAATTTGAAACCGCCTTAAAAGGGCGGTTTTTTTTTATGCTTTTAAAATAATTATGAATTGGTATATTGGATTCAACTAAAGCCCATAATGATTTATGTTTTTCAAGCCTTTACCGGTTTTAATTTTAATTTTTCAGGTCCTGTTATTCGTGCAGGTAAATGCTCAAACAATTCAAGGTAAAGTTATCAATTCGATAAGTAAAGAGCCACTTCAATTCGCCAATGTTTTTATCAATAATACCACTATTGGTACCACAACAAACGAGGATGGGAGTTTTACACTCAGCAGACCAGATTTGCCAGGTACTTTTCAATTAGTTGCCTCATTTGTTGGCTACTCTACAGGTACTATTGAAGTTTCCATAGGAGAGGGAGAAACAAAAAATGTGGATTTTGTTTTGAGCCCACTAGCATCAGTATTATCTGAAATTGAGCTTAAAAGTCGGAGAGATAAACCCTGGGAAAGAAATTTAAAGCGATTCCAAGATGTCTTTTTAGCCTTACCAGATGATCCAATTGCAGGGAAATTAGAAATAACAAATCCATGGGTTTTGGAATTTGAAAAAGTCAAACCTGGCAAAGGCCCAAATTACATAAAGGCAAGTGCTCAGGAACCCCTTATTTTGGAGAATGATGCCTTGGGATATAAGGTGACTTACTACTTGCAGGATTACAAGTTTTATAATTTTAAGTCAAGTTATTATGGTCTGGCATTTTTTGAAAACAAAATCCCAGAAGATAGTGCACAATCAGCTGAATATCTCCTGAATAAACAAACCAGCTATCAGGGATCACTTAAGCATTTGATGAGATCTATTTTGCTTCAACAAGTATCAGAACAAGGGTTTGATCTTTATGAAACTTTTCCTGAGCAAATGAATCGTCGGCGAACCAATACTTACACTATAGAATTAGGTGAATCTATAGTACCTATTTCCCAAGATTCCATTAGAAGAATTCCTCTTCGCAATGGGAACTTCAGAATCATTTGGCCGAAAAGAGTTGAGGTTCATTTTTTGAATAAGAATTATAGAAATGATTATTATCTGGATATTTATCATCCAGTTGGTTGGGTAGAAGCCCCATTGGGATATTTTGATATTGACAGGAATGGAGTCCCAATCCATCCCACACAGGTTGTTCTCTCAGGCTATATTGGTCGTCCTAGAATGGGCAGGTCTTTACCTCATGATTATTTTCCACCTGAAACTTTTGAAAATCTTGCCGCAGAAGTGGATTTGCTGAAAGGCTTGATCAACAAATGGGAAAATCTAAGAGAGTCTCCCTATTTGATGACCAACAAACCCTATTATTATCCGGGAGAAACAGTTTGGCTTGGAGGCAAGATGCTTTATAAAAATCAGTTTTATCAGGACACCCTTAGTAGAGTTTTACATGTTGATCTCATCAGCGAAGAATCAGAAATGGTTTTATCAAATCAATATCCTATAGAAAATGGTAGGTTTTCAGGATCTATTTCTTTACCAGATTCCTTGCCACAAGGAGATTATTTCATTAGAGCTTATACTGAATGGATGAGGAATTACCCTGAGAGAGATTTTTATTTAAGGGCTTTTCCTGTATTAAGCAAAGGTCTCAATGTTGAAAATCAAGAAGTTGAGCAGTTTGATTTTCTGGGTGATTTGGAATTTCAAATAAAGGATTCCATCTATTTTGAGTCAAATCAAAAAGTTTTGGAGATGGAGCTTTCGATTAAAGATGCCCTTGATGAAATAGTAAATGCTGAAATGATGATTTCAGCAACCAATCCAGAACTTGTTTCAGATATAAAAGGACAATCTAATTTCATTGAAGCATATGAATGGCTGAACCAAGAAGAAAAGAGCCCGCTTTCAGTTATTCCAAAACTTGATATAGAGTATGGAATTTCAATTTCCGGGAATTTTGAAAAAGATAAAAAACGTCAACCGGATATTAACCCTATTACCATCGTAAGAGGTGATTTGGCAGATTATGGGATAGTTAAAACTGATTCTTCTGGTTTTTTTAGAGCAACTGGATTGTATTTTTTTGAAATGGATACTCTTTCTATCGCAGCTCTTGATGAAAGAGGTAAGCCCTATGGAAACATTTATTTAAGTGAAAAAAGTAAACCCTTTTTTCGAGGGTCCTTTCCAAAATTGAGATATACCAAATATCAGGTCGATGATCGTCAAATGTATTATGATTCTTACGAAGATTACATTCTTCTTGAAGAGTTTGTTGCTGAAGATGAGAAAATAGAATCCCTTGCAGAGCGATTCTATGGGTATGGAGAACCTGACCAGGTTTATTCACGGGAGGATTTAGATAATTGGCCTGGAAATACCCTTGATCAAGTAATTGGTATGCGGTTCGGAAATGGTGCTATGGGAAATTATAATTATGGACTGGAGGAAGGTGAACCACTTATTATTTTAGATGGTGCAAGATATGCTTACAATGAAGATGAAACCGTTAAAGACGTGCTTCAAAATATCCTAACAGATGAAGTAAAATCAATGGCAGTTTATACGATTAATGCCAATTCTTTTGGTTTGGCTGGATTTGCTGGGGTCATTATGATTGAAACAAAAAGAGGAGAAAGGTTTTCAGGGACAAGTGATAAAAAATTTAATGATACAGGCTTTCAGAAATTTCCAATACGCGGTTTTGCCGAAGTTAATCCATTTTTGAATGAACCTTCACTAAATCGGTCTGTAGAACCTAAACCATCTTTGTATTGGAACCCTAATTTTAAGCTTGAAGGTAATAGTTCAAGTTTTAAAATATATGTTCCAAAGGGTGTCAGTAAAATTAATATAAGAATTGAAGGTGTAACAGATGAAGGTATACCATTTTGGAAAACCTTTCCTCTGAACTTAAATTGATTACATTCTTTCAATGGTCAATCCACCATCCACATTGATTATTTGTCCTGTGGAATAGGGAAGGTCTCCCTTAACTATTGTGGCAACTACCTGACCGATGTCCTCAGGTTTTCCGATTCTAGGTTCTAAAGTTGCTCCCGTTTTAACGAGCTCCAGATAAGTGGCTCTTACCTTTTCAATCATATCTGTATCCACAAATCCCGGTCTGATTTCAAAAACAGAAATACCATGCGGAGCCATTCTTACTGCCATTGTTTTTGAAAACATGGATAAACTTGCTTTTGACATGCAATAGGCGGCCCTTGTTGGAGAAGCTAATTCAGCTGATACAGAGGTTATGTTAATGATGAAGCCTTTCATTTCAGGATTGGAGGCCTTCAAATCCAGCATCCATTTTGCAATTTCCTGAGTCAAAAAGAATGTTCCTTTCTCATTGATATTCATCAGGTGATCGTAATCATCTTCCGTCACTTCCAGAACATCACATCTATTTCTAGGAGCCACACCTGCATTGTTTACCAAAACATCGATTTTCCCGAATTGCTCCTTTAAGCCTTTCACAATAGATTCCCGGTCTGCTTTTTCTGCAATATTGCCTCGGAGGTAAATGACTCTGGAACCTAAAGCTCTCAATTCATCAAGATTTGCTTTTGCATCACTCTCAGGTCTAACACCATTAATGGCTAAGTCATAGCCGTTTTCTGCCAGTTTCTCGGCAATCCCAAAACCGATCCCTCTCGATCCTCCGGTAACTAATGCGACTTTTTTCATTTGTTTTTTGCGAGTTTAAGCTGCTCGTGCTCTTCCATTTTCTTGTAAAAAGGATCCAATGGAAAACATCCCGAGATAATTCCGTTCCTTGGTGCCGTGGTGCAATCTGAAAATGTTCGACAGATCTTGGGTCGTTTCATGTCATTTCCTGCCAAAATATCTGCAGGCAATTCAGGGTAACTTAAAACCATTCTCCCTAAACCAATTGAATCAGCTTTTCCTGATTTTAAAACATGCTGTCCCACATTTGGAAGCCATTCCTGAAGATAAGAGTATGCGGAACCTACCACATAAAATCCCGGAAATGCCTTTTTTACTTCTCCCGTAGCATTAATTTGTCGAGCCACACCAATAAGAGGATCTTCCGGTGGATTGTAGCCATCCGAAGGAGGAAAGATTGCAGGCCTCTGAATATGGGGATTATAATAAGGGCTTCCGGCAGTAGTACAAAGCAATTCGATATCCAAATCCCTCATTTCATTCAAAAATTTGAAGGATTCAGATAGATTCTCATGAATCCCTGAAGAATCCCCTCCGAAAGCATATTTATAACCATCGGTCATCGAAGGTATTCCTTTTCCATCTGGCCCTTCCTGAAAGGGAGACCAGTCGAAAATGCTCATTCTGACACCTATTTCCAATCCCGGGGCTTCCGCTCTGATACCGGCCACAATTTCCCGAAGGAATCGAGTCCGGTTCTCAAGTGACTTGCCGTACTTTCCTTCTCTATCATAGGCACTGAGAAATTCATGTCCCAAGTAGCCATGGCAATGTTTGATATCCACGAACTTGAAACCTGCTTTCTGTGCTCTGACCGAAGCAGACACATAGTCCTCAATTAATTCTGAAATCTCAGAATCGGTCATGAGGGGATAATCATCAGGAAGTCCAAATTTTTTGTTAAGGATAGGGTGGGAATAAAGAATTTTGGGCTCCATTTTAGTCTTGCTATTGGGTTTGCAAAACCGACCACTATGGGTCAATTGAAGTCCGGTAAAAAGATCACTTGTGTTACCAAATGCGTCTTGATGCTCTTTCTCAATCATTTGATAAAGCCCTTCAAATTCTGAAAGGTTCTCTTCGTTCATCAATAATTGATTCGGATTGGCTCTTCCTTCATGCCTTACTGCCACTGCTTCACATCCCCAAAGCAATTTTGCTCCACTTATTGCAAAGTTTTTCCAACGTCTTTTGGTCAGATCTGATGGTTTTCCATCTGTTGTTCCATCCCAACCTTCCATGGGTAGGATGCATAGGGAATTACCTATTTCGTTACCGGCTCGTGTGGTGTGAGATTTCGCAAAAGGTGAATTGATTCCAGATTCCACTTCTGCATCAAAGTCCAGATGAATGCCTTCTTTTTGTAAATGTTCCCTAAAGATATCTACAGTTTTCAGCTGTGCCACTCGGGGATATTCCGGTTTGTATTTTCCGCTACTCATGATATGGGATGGATGCAGTTGAAGTAACTATAATAAGGCTCATCATTTAGTATTCTTTGAAGAACTACGGCTAATTCCCTGGCATGGTAATCTCCCCACATAGATGACTCTCCATAAGGAGCTTTATCTGGATCTGGTTTGTAATCCCACCCATTTGGTTGATGATAAATGCTGTGTAAAATCAAACCTTGATGTGATTTTTCAGTCGATAAATATGGTTCGCTAAATAAGGATTTGGCAACCAGAAGACCTGCACTTATATATTTCTTTGAAACTTCGGGTTCACTGGACTTCAGGAAATTTCCGATTCTGATTAGGCCTTGAGCAGTTATGCAGGCAGCGGAACTGTCTATTGGTTCGAATTCATTATATGGATCGGAAGTTTGATTCAAATAATCTCCCATTTTCGATAAACCAGGAGCACCTGTATCCCAATAAGGAATTCCATCTGTTGGTGTATTGGCTATATAAAAATCAGCAGTAGCTTTAGCTGCTGTCACCAATTCTTCGATCAAAGCCTTTTTTGAAATTAGAATGGCATAATCTCTCTCATCAATCTGGTCTAAAACCTCTAAAGTTTCACCTAATCCGCAAACCGCCCATGCCAGTCCTCGGGTCCAAGTGCTGAATCCTGTATATCCTTGTTGAGAATTCGGACAGCGATAATTGCCATCATTTGTATTGAAAATTGCTTCATGAGCTGTTCTACCCGGAATATCATAAGAGTCTCTTCCTTTACCATAGAAGATATTATATCGGATCGTACTCAGTATATGTTGGATTGCCCGTTGAATCAGGGAGATTCGTTTATCGTTTTCACCTTGTAAAACATGTCCCAATGCATGAGAAACTACCAATGCTCGACAAGAGCGAATGGTATCTACAAACAGAGAATGTGGGCCATTGAAAGAATAAATATATCCACCGCCCGGGATGCTGGTCCAGCGCATGGCTTGTATGGCGCCACTAACCTTTAATGAAATCTCATAAAAATTCTTTTCCCATTCATTATTGGTGATTTTCCCCTCCTTCATTAGCCGTAGGAGGTTTCCATAGGTACTCACATTATTAAACCCATGATCATGAACACCAGTATGCGTCAAATGGGGAGCCATTTTATGCAGTGTATTTTCTCTCCCTATTTTCAAGAATTTTTCATCTCCGGTAGCATCAAACTGCAAAAGTGCAGAACCGTATTGAAAACCCTGCGTCCATTCTGTCCAGCCTCTAGTCACATAAACACCTTTTTCGGTAAAGACCGGTGCTCCTTTTGAAGGATCAAAGGATTTTTCAATCAATTCAATTTTTTGACCTGAAAGCTTCCAGAACTGCTCAAGCGGACTCTTTAATTCATTTATAGTTATTTCAGAATTAAGCTTCATTTTCTTGTTTTTGGGTTTTTGAATGAGCGATCATAATGACGCTGGTGAAAACAAAAAGGATAAGGTACATCACAAAATCCAGTGGAAGATCGAAATATCTATCTGGGACGACCCCAACGATAGAAAGGATAAAGAAGACTAATGCAACTGCCGAAATCCCGATCAAAGCTTTTGGAGGTTTGCTAAAAATCACTGCTCCCAATACAAGCGGAGCTATCATCGACGTACCAGCAAAACTTACTCTAGCTAATAATACTAACTCATCGCTCATGTAAGTGGAAAATACCAGAACGATCATTGAAAATACGAGAATAGAAATTTTCGTTACCGTCATGTTGGATTTGTCGGATCCACCCAGTAAGCTTCTCAGTTCAGTTCCCAAAGCAAAAATTTGCGCATTGGTGGTTGATAAACAGGCCGCAAATAAGCCCACTACTGCCAAGGCAGCTACCGGAACAGCCTGATCGAATAACAAAGCCTGGCTTAGGAAATCTGCCGTGCTGGCATCTGGGTATTGGATGGCTCCATACAAACCAATGAAGGCTGTAGGCAGAATCACCAAAATCGCGAATATCCCTACAGAATAAGCCATTCGATGAACAGATTTTAAGCTTTTCATGACCACCAGTCGCGTGGTGAATTGGGGTTGACTGACGGGAATCAGGATAATTGCAATGGCAGAGGCAATTAAGAAAGGACTGCTGAAAAGCCCTTTTGGCCCAGGAAGTGAAAGTAATTCCTTGTTTGAAGCTGCCACTTGTGCGATTCCCTCTTCCAGTCCCCCAGCCATTTTTAGGCATGTAAGACCAATTATCCAAATTACAGCCAGCATGATGACTCCTTGAATTGCGTCACTATAAACAATAGCTTTTAGTCCTCCGATTTCAGAATAGATCAACATGATAAAAACCAACAAGGCTGACCAAGACCAATAAGGAAGCATATCCGGAAATGCGGCATCTAAGAAAATAGAAATTCCTCTGATTTGAATGGCAACGTAAGGAATCAAGAACAGAAAGGCGCTGGCAAAAACAAGATATCCTGCAAAGGAATTTTCGTAACAGGATTTTACTAATCCGGCGATGCCTTTGTATCCTTTGATGGTCGCTCTTTTTCGAAGAGCATATCCAAACCAAATAAGAAAAAAGACCATTAAAGCATCAGAAAGAGCCAAAAAGATCCAAGCACCAACTCCATGCGTTCTGAAGAAATCAGGCATTCCCATAAAGGTAAAAGCACTGAAAAGTGCCGCAGAGAATGTCAGGAAACCTAAAATGGTCCCGATATTTGATCCTGCGAAAATAAATTCATCTGAGGTTCTGTCCTTTCTGTAAGAGCGATAGGAAGCATATCCCAGCATAGCCAGGAATATCCCAAAAAAGAATATCAACCATCCTATCATGGCTTCTTAGGGTCTTCGAATGGAAATAGCTTTGATCCTAGAAAAGTTGCAAAAACCAAAACCACAGTTACTATAAATCCTGTCCAAAAAATGAAGGGAACCGACCCCAAACTAGGATCAATTTTTTCCTCATTAAAGAGAAAAAGATAGGATACGATTGTCAAAATGATCACTAGCAGAACCAGTAAGTTCCAGGATTTGTATTTCATGGTTTTGGGTTTAATTTATATTGTCATTTTCTTAATGATCCTAAGGATTGATCAAGAAAGGCTTAAAATAGCAATTATAGTTTTAATAGCTAGCCTGAACAACCAGACATTCTTCTGAAGACAAATGATAATTCACGGAATCGATTTCTGAAGGTAAAGGAGAGGGGACACCTCCTTATAATCACTGGCTGGAGAATTTTAAAATTCTCTACTTAAACTGGATAAAATTTAGGATCTATTTTGCTATTCCTTTTATTCGCGGTTTTTTAGGTTAGCTTCAAATTTGGGAGATTTAATAAGCGAAGGAATTGCCAGATAAGAAATTATGAGTATTAGCTAAAAATTATTATTGTTAGTTATCATTATTGCAAATACAATATGTCTCCATTGCCTCATGGTATGCAATCCACATTTTATATAAAGTTGCCAATAATGCGAGAACGTCAACGGCAGTACCAATAGCTCCGAATAAACCTAAGCCTGTCAATATTTTCTTCAAGGCAGAACGAGCAGCGGCTTTACCGGCAGCTCCAGCTGCTGCGGCCGTCAGGGCTCCCTTGAAGACGTCAGCCGCACCACTTAAACCCAATTCGGAAAGCCCTTTTAGAAATACCTGCCAGCAACAATTCCTGCATTTTAAGATGGCTGCACTAGGTGTCTCACAATCAGCAAGGCTGGGTTGGCAGTGATTATAATCCGCTAATGACTCACCCGTAACGTGGCGAGTAGCGAGGTCAATTGCTCCTCCAAAAGGAATCCAAGTTGAAATGTCTCTCCAGCCCATAATATTTTTATTTATTAGTGCTAAATATGTATCAGAAATCGATTTTCATGTTGCCGCGAAAACTGATTAATATAATTTACAACATCCTTAGAGGAAAGTCAAATAAAAGACTGAATGTCAGGTTAATATAAATTGGCGAGGATTAATGGTTTTTAATTCTTGTAAGTTGAAACCAATAAATTCTACAGCTGGCATGAATCCATTCTAGCTTCTTCAATACCCAAGAGCAGTAGAGAGCAGAACAACTTTATAGGTTAAAAAAGCTTAATTGATCTTCAAGACAAATTGGAGGATCCCTTTTTGAGGAAAATGTCAAAATCCTTATTTTGATTTCTTAACATCCAAATTCCTTGCGGAAAATACAGATAAACCCAATTGACAAGTATAACATGGGGCCAGACAAATGTTTACAAAAATTAAAAGGTGGATAAAAGAAAGATATTTTTTTATAGTACCCTGATTTTGACTTTTAGTGTAATTATACTTTTGGTTACGGGTTCTTCCTTACTCACATTGGCGTTAGGTAGTGATGAAACGATTCCATTTGGAACGCTAATCACTTGGACTGGAATGATTTCACTACCCTTGTCTATTTATTGGGGAGTAAAAGAGTTGAGAAAGCCATCAACCAAACTAAACAAAGTCCTTTCTAGATTCCTGAAAATCATTATTACTTTGGGAATTCTTTGGGTTCCAATATCATATTTGCTTGCTGGTAATCTATCATTTTCATTTACCGAAAAAGAATCCTTCCAGGGTGGGCAGGATGCAATGAGATGGTTTTGGAGATTTAGCTATGGAATTGCAATTGGAGCAGTATTGATAATTTCTAGCTTTTGGATTTCACTATTATTCAAAAAAGGTAAAAAGCCTTCTAACAATTTATAATTTCAAATAGACGGATTTGGTTACTCAGGAATCAGATCGGAGTTAGTAAAACTTGTTCTAAACCGTATATTTTGGATTATTAAACCCTAACTAATGGATTTACAAAACTTTTTTCATAAATCAACTAGGTATGGTAAAGACTAAAAAACCAAAAAGAAGTAACCTTTATACAAAAATTTATTTTTTTGTTTCAAGCATCATTATTCCTTTAAAGGACCTGTAGCTTTTTAGAATATCAATTTATTCGATATTCACCAAGAGAGTAATAGTAACCCATATTATGTCATTCATGGATTGATAATGTTCTCATGGTATACTCTAATAGTAATTCAAACTAATCATATCCGAAGATTAAATGTAAAAGCTCATAAAAGATTAGAAATCATTGGGTTCTTATTTCTTTTTTTGTCATTGTAAGTATAGCTTATTTGAACTTCATTGATGTTCCTTACTCCGAATTGCCATTTTTTGGTAAAGCCAATCGAAAATTCTTTCCTGTATTTGTTTTGTTAATTGGCTTTTCCAATATAAAATGGTTTCAGCCTGAATTGCATAAACATGCTTTTTTTGTGGCAATACTCTTGATGAGGGAACCTTTGTTAAGCTAAGTAGGGATGAATACTGGAACAGCAGTAGTTCCACCTGTCTATCGCTTATTTTGTGTGCCTCTATTTTCTTCTAAGAAAAGGTAGAAAGTTATTAATAACCTTATATTTCATACTTGTCTGGTATGGACAATTAGAAAAAACGAATGTTAAATCAAACTTAGTTGAATGAACATTGACCATATTTTCATATTTACTGACGATCAAGGGAAAGTTGCGGACGAATTAATTGGTTTTGGTTTATTGGAAGGTAGTAGTCGAGTTCACGTAGGACAAGGCACAACTAATCGAAAATTTTATTTTTTGAATTTCTTTTTAGAAATCCTTTGGGTTTATGATGAGAATGAGATCAAAAGCAAACAGACAAAACAGGCAGGACTTTGGCAACGTGCGGATTATAAAACAAATAGCTTTTCACCATTTGGTCTTTGCTTAGTCAATTCTAAAGAAACAGAAAAACTTTTTGAAAAAGCATTAAAATACCATTCTGATTATTTTCCAAAAGGAATGGCTATTGACATTATAAAAAATGACAAGAACCCTGATTTACCTTGGACATTTCAGTTGCCGGTTAAAGGCCAAAAAAATATTGATGATGAACCAAGAAATCATCCAAATGGAATTGAGATTTTATCAAAGGCAGTTTATGAATATCGGAATTCATTGGACGATAAATACCTTGAAAACTTCAAAGAAGTAGAGCAAATTGAATTTATTAAATCTTCAAGAAATTGGCTGAGATTGATTTTTGATAATGGTAAGCAAGATAAAGCAAAGGACTTTCAAAGGTTAAATATGACAATTGAATACTAAAATTAAGTTAAATTTTTATTCAGGTAGGAGAGAGCAGTTGTTTGCGGAGTTGGTTAGGAATTCGATTGGTTTTCCCCAAACTATTGAACTATTTAATATTGCTATTAGATAGATGTATCACCTAAATTTAACTCTCCACTTCCACGTCAAAAGCACCATTTAATATTCTTCCATTGCGCTTCATCTGTACATAAATCCGGTATTTCCCGGCAGTTGGGAAGGTGTAAGGAAAACGAACGACAGAATGATCCGGATGATCCGGGTCATCCAAGCTGGGATGTTCCATCCCCACTAACAAAAGGCTATCACGTTCCGCAGCTGGTAAAGCATTAAGCTCAGCTATGGCGCGATCCACGCTGTCTCGGAAATCGTTGGGTTTCAACAATGCATCCCAATCGACACGTCCACTACCGCTTGTTAATCGAGCTTCCATGGTTTCCTGTGAGGCCATTGAGTAAGATCCTACTGGATGGAGGTGAATGTAAACACTGCCATCTTCTTTAAATACAACTGCATGTCCCATCATGCCTAGGTAAGGATCGAGAGTTGCAGGGCTTCCATCTTTATCTTGAACTGCTAGTGTTAGATGATACAAGCTTTCCGTGGTAAACTTTCCCTCATCCGGAATTTCCAATGTGACATAGGAGCTATCTGGCAGCATGGTTCTTTTTCCAGGGCTTCCGCAAACGACAATATCCCCTCCAGGCATAATCACCTGCTTTTCACTACTTATAATGGGGTCGGTGATATAGTAGGTATCATCTGTATCTAAGAGAAGAGAATCTTTCCAGTTTTGAGCCACTATCGGATCAGCCTCTGGGATAATCACTGTATCAGCAATCGTTTCAGAAAAACCACTGAGTCTTGAGACGTCCGTAAAAACGTGGTATTCACCGGCAGGTAGTGGTGGAATAATAGTTTCAAAATGAGCGGAATCTAATCTTTGCGGATGCAAATGGGCAAAAACATCCAATTGTCCTGCTCTTACCAAAAACATATGCATTATTTTCCCATGGTCAGGGATTAAATAATTTAAACTGCGTGTCAGATAGAGCGATTCCAACTTGGTAGAGTCGACCATAAACTTCAACCTTTGTTTTTGGTCTTTTTCGTAAACAGTAGAGGTAGCGGTAAAAGGTTTATACATGAAGCGTTGGTAATCATTTTTCCAGGTATTCCACCATAAGCTTCCTCCCCAAAGAACGAGTGCCATCAATACAAAGCCCAAAGTAGCTCCCACCCAACGTTTACGTTTTATTTTTCCGGAAATTTTATCCCCAGGTTTCACGAGTGTATCGCCACTGCTTAAACCTATGATGGTAATCATAAGAATCACAAGAAATATGCCTAGCCCAGCTAGAGACCATCCTAAGGCAGGGTCCATTGACTTTTGAGCTGTGGAAACTGCCATGACCGGAATTAGAATTTTACCTTCACCCTTTTCTCCGTTTACTTCTATTTCTAAGCTAGCACTGCCTGGTGTCATCAACCATATTTCTCCTTTGAAATGCCCGGTTTCCCCCGGTACAGGTAAGGCTTGATCCGCACGAGGCGTACCTTCTGAACCTGCAAACCAATACACAGGTTTAACCATCACTTCTTTAACGGCATTATCTGCCACATAAATATCCACCTTAGCTGTGCCTGGTATCACATCAGGCGAATTGACCACAACAGTCAAACTATAAGGGCCGGCTTCCCCTTCTAGAGTAATACCGGGGCTTCCAATATGACCTTGGAGGATAAAAGCAAGGCAAATGATCGTGAAGTAAAAAAGTGTCTTTTTCATGTTGGTCTTATTTTAATTGACAACCCCAAAGCAATTCTTAAAGAAGTACAGAGAAGGTGTTTTTGCTACTGTAGGCAGGTAACGAAATTTGAAATGTAAATTCATAGCATGATTCTCAATTATCGTTTGATGCTTTGCATCCATTTCCCCCATCGGATAGAAAGTCGGGATATTAAAAAACCCATTACTAAAGCCATAGCGAGGCCTTTAACTAATGTCCAGCCGCTGCTAACCATCCAATCGGCATAAGCATAGCGAAACTCTGCATTAGGATCACTTCCAAAATACCAGCTTTCAGTTCCAAAGAACCAGTTTCTCGCGGCTTCAGACATTAGAAAATCCCCAAACGGCCATTGTACTATTAGAAGGAGAAAGAGGAAAACTGCGGCATATAAGAACGAAAGAAGCCATTTATTTTTATCTCCCATTCTCTGAGTGATGAGATCGATGCCAATAGCAGGAACAATGATCAATAAAGGAAATTCAAAAGCTTGAAAATTGGTGATTGGATTTAGTACAGGACCCAATAGCGGCTCAGCCTTAAAAAGTGGAAGAATCCACACCATCAGCATCAAGAATACAGTGTACACTAAAGCTGCGGACGTGGCTCCCCATTGATTTGGAGCAGAACGGGATACAGCCACTAATACTAAAGGAAAAATTAAACTTGCCACAATGTAAAAAAGAGTGTTGTGCATATCATGCACACTCAGATATTCTGAAGCAATTGTAAATAGCATAGTAATCACAAAGCCGGATGCTAGAGCAAAAAGAATAGATAACTTCTTCTTTAAGCTATCGTCTTGAATATCTTTTGTTATCATCCTGTTCTTTACCGACAATACCGTAATCATGGCTCCAAATTGAATGAAAATCATCCCCAAGAGTAAAACGGTATGTGGAGGAGACAAAATGGTGACATCCAATCCATAGGTGTTGTGCCACCAATCATCAAAAGGGGCGGAAGTGAGCATGGCAAAAGCACCCCAGATACAGAACAAGGCACCTAATGATCCATAGAAAAACCCCCAGAATTTATTGCTTTCTTCCTTTTCCTGTTTTGTTCCTGCAAAAGTGATTTTTAATACTTTAAATCCTGAAAATACTCCTGCCAATACACCTCCAAAATAGATGGCTAAATGAGGAGCGGAGAGAAGTCCATCTCTACCAATGCTGATATGCCAGCTGATATCCCATACAAGACCAACCATGATACTTATCGAGGCGAGCACTGTTGCATATAAGTAAGTAGGAATTTTTACTGCCGTTTTTTCCACAGCTAAATCCTGAGCGTATTCTTGTTGTAGATTGATTGTTTCCATAGGTTCGTAAAAAATTTTAATGCTAAGAAGATACCAATTTTATTTAATTTTTACATTGATGTATAGAACCTGCTACAAAAGTTTAGGGATCTATTTATCAAGAGATAACACCCTAATTATTATGGGAGTAACATGATTTGTTAAAAATGAGATATAATTCCACCGAATTGATTGATGATATTTAGAAAATAGATAGTTTAAATTTTCAACCCGATTTCCTTCAATTATCTTTTCTGAATTATTCGGTATTGCAAACTAAGATTCTTTCTATGGAACTTTAAGAAGATTAAGCAGCGCTTGACAAAGCGATATGCAGGTTGATTGCATACCCACAATAAAGTATTAATTCGTGGATATCGACAGACTCATTTGATTGTAAAATCTCGATTTGATAGTCTGTTGTTAGCTTGCGCCAATTGCTTTTAGCGATAAAATTAAGAATGGGATTTCCATTTTCGTCAAGGATAGAGAAATCAGATTTCCAAACTCCGGTTCGTTTGAGGCTAAAGCTAATTTTTTCTCCTGGTAGATTCTCAAACTGAATTTTCATTTTGCCTTTCTAGGACATGGATATTTCTCCTATTTTTCTACCAAACTTTCTGATTTCGGCATTGCTATTAAATAAACCTTTGGGGGTGATCTCGATTTTTTGATTGTCTAGAAAGCTTTCGGCTTTGCCAAGAAACCAGTTGGTGTACTTAAGTTTCACAACTTCTTTATGTTCATCTGTCAACTTAAAACTGCCGTTTCCAGAGATTGAAATAAGATTCATAATCTTTTGTGGTTAAAAAAGAAATAGAATTCGCTCTTCTTAAAATACGGAGTTTTCACGAAGTAGTTATTCCACCAATCATATTTGGAGGGGTTTTTAGCCCAAAAAATAGTATCATCGCAGCTGGAAAATATTTAACTCAAATTATAACATGAAGAACAAGTTCTTCCTCGGAATGGCAGTTGCATTAGTATCAACCATTTCGATTTCTCAAGCACAGGACAAATTAAAGAGCATGCCTGGATATGAACAATATCAGAAAATTGCTCCTCAGATTCGTAGTTCAGTTAGTTCAGGAGCAATAGCTGCCGATTGGAATGAGGATGGAGATAGCTTTGAATATGTACACTCTGGCAAGCTTTTTAAATACGATGTAAAAAAGAAAAGTACAATTGAATTGGGTGATGCCCCAAGGGTAGAAAGGCAAAGAAATAATCGCCCTGCCAGAGGGCGTCAGTATGATTCAGCAGTTTCTCCTGACGGAAAGATTAAAGCTTTCACGAGGGATAGAAATATGTACATCAGTAACCCAGATGGTTCGGGAGTCTTGGCAATCACGAGCGATGGCAACGAAGAGAATCAGGTAAAATACGGTATTGCTACTTGGGTATATGGAGAGGAATTGAGTCAAAATACAGCTATGTGGTGGTCACCAGATAGTAAGAAAATAGCTTTCTATAGATTTGTAGAGAAAGATGTCAAGAAATACTACGTATTACTAGATCAACTTGCATTATATGATTCTTTGGAAATCGAGGCATATCCTAAAGTAGGGGAACCAAATCTTCCAGTAGATTTAATGGTCTATGATTTGGAAACTAAAGAATTAAAGGAGTTGGATATCCGGGATGGAAAACCGTTCGATGATGGAGAACTTGGAACCTATATCTATGATATTTCATGGACTCCAGACGGTGAGGAATTGCTTTTCCATAGTACCAACAGGCGTCAAAATATTATGGAACTTCGGGCTGCAAATCCTGAAACCGGAAAGAGTAGAACAGTAATCAGAGAAGAATGGCTTCCTAGTTTTGTGGTGAATTCGCCAGAAATGCAAGTTTTGAAAGATGGGAATCACTTCATTTGGGCATCTGAAAGATCTGGGTTCAATAATTATTACTTATATAATTTTGATGGAACTTTGGTCAATGCCATTACTTCTCATCCTTTTGAGGTTTCCAATATTGTGAAGGTTGACGAAGAAAAAGAGCATTTGTACTACATGGCTAGATCTGGAGAAAACCATATGTTGATGCAATTGCATCGGGTAAAATTGGATGGGACTAAAGATACTCGGCTTACTGATCCAGCTTTAAATCATTCTGTTTCAATTTCTCCCGGTGGAAAATATTTCGTGGATGTTGCTCAAAAACACGATGTTGCACCTTTTACAAATTTGCTTGATTCTAAAGGAAAGGTGGTTGCTGAAGTAATGAAAAGTGACATGAGCAAGTTTGAGGAGTTGGGATTGAAAAAAGTGGAGGTATTTACATTCACTTCTAAAGATGGTGTTACAGAGCTCCATGGAATGATTCATTTCCCATCAGACTTTGATCCGTCAAAAAAATATCCCGTGATTCTAAGCAATTATGGAGGACCGGCTACCAATGCATTTAGAGAGACCTTTGTTTATCCTGATCCATTGACTGAATATGGTTTCTTGGTGCTGAATATTGATGGTAGAAATGTCAGAGGTAGAGGAAAGAAACTGTTGGATCAGTTGTATGGTAATCTTGGATTAGTTGAAATGGATGATTTTGCCGAAGGGATAAAATCACTTCATAGCAGACCCTATTTTGATAAAAATCGGGTAGGGGTTTATGGAACTTCCTATGGAGGAACTACTGCAGCGTCCATGCTTTTAAGATTCCCAGAGCTCGTTCATGCAGCAGTAGCTAACTCTTCTGTAACAGATTGGAGGTTATATGACAATATCTATACCGAGCGCTTTATGAGTACCTTGGATAATAATCTGGAAGGTTATGAACGATTTAGCTTGATGAATAAAGCCGATCAATTGAAAGGAGAACTATTGGTCTTCTTTGGTACTGCAGATAATAATGTGCATCCATCCAATTCACTTCAATTGATAAAAGCATTCCAGGATGCAGGAAAAAGTATCGAGGTTCAGATAGCTCCTGACGGAGGTCATACAGCTTTGAATCGTGATCGAATGATGGAATTTTTTATTGAGCACTTAGTGACGGATTATAAGGAAGTCGTTAGATAAATAGAGAATGCTTATTAATTTTCAGAGGATATCAGTCGATAATTAACTGTTGTTTAGCACAGATTGAATTTTCTACTGGGTTTAATAAAAAAAGCGAAGTTTAAAACTTCGCTTTTTTTATTTTTCACATTTTGATTTAAAAATCAGTCCACTGTCTTAAAGACTGATTCTATGAACCGCTCAGGATTAATAAAGCCTGTTCCAAACGATGCATCCCATTCTTTAGAAAGATTCATTTTCTGAACTTCCTCCAAACTTTTTCCTTGGGATTTGGCAGTTTTCACACGATCACGAACGGTATCTATCATGTCTCGATAGGATTTGAGAGTAGCTCGGTCCGCAACCTTTCCATGGCCTGGGATAATTTTAGTTTGGTCATTGACCAAAAATAGAGCCCTGTTCAAGTTAGTAATCAAACCTTCAATGTCTCCGTTGGAATTGATGTCAATAAATGGATATCCACCATTCGGGAAATTATCTGCAAGATGGATCACATTGCTTTCGGGGAAATAAATAAATGAATCTCCGTCCGTGTGGGCATTTTCCATGTGGAAGATCATCATCGTGTTATATGGGTCCAGATGGATGGTCATTTCATCTGTAAATGTAATTTCAGGAAGCGCATCAAAAGGTGTTGAGGAAACTGTTTCCCCTGTTCTAGGTTGGCTCATTCTTTTTCTTACGGCATCATTTGCCACGATAGTAGCCCCTGCATTAGCCATATTTTCATTTCCTCCAACATGATCTCCATGCCAATGCGTATTGACAACATACTTGAGGGGTTTATCTGTGATTTCTCTTACAGCAGCCAGAATTTTTTCTGAGAGTTGTCCAAATTGATCATCAATCATATAGGCATAATCTTCGCCTATGGCTAAACCAATGTTTCCACCTGATCCAAAAAGCACATAAATATTAGGAGCTAATTGTTCTGAGGTGATGGTGACATTTTCCATTCCTGATTGAGCCTTTGAAATACCTGCAAATAGCAAGCAGGATAAAATTATAAAGATTAACTTTTTCATCGGTTGGTTTTTTTTATCAACATGTTATTTGAATTCCTGACTGATACTTGAGCAGACTTGAATTCTTTGAAAGTACTAAATAAAACTCATTAGAAACTCGGAATTCAATTTTATGACAACTCCTGAAATTGAAAGATGTTATTGAATATGATTTCAGTCCTTAAATCAGAATACGATCCATTTTACATTGATCCATAAAAAAAGCGAAGTCTAGAACTTCGCTTTTTACCATTTCTTTATTTGAATAGCATTGGAGCAAAAATACTCAAGTAATCCCTCCAATTGGCCCAGGTATGACCACCTTCACTTTCATAGTATTCGTGCTCAAAATCAACTTTGTCAAGAATGGAAAGTAAGCGTTTGTTGGAATCCATTACAAAATCATCTACACCACAACCGACCCAATACTTTTTAACATTACTTGATTTCAAGGCAGCAAATTTCATTTCTAACTCAGCCATGTTTGCATTGGCATCAAAAATACCACTGCTAAATACGCCGATATATCCAAAAGTACCTGGATATTCAATACTAGCAGTAATTGTATGTGCACCCCCCATTGATAAACCTGCAAGAGCTCTACCATCCTTATTTTTAATGACTCTATAGTTTTTTTCAATGTAAGGAACCACGTCTTCTACCAAGCTTTTCTCGAATTTACCTTGAAATTGTCCATAGGTTTCGCGGGTAATCGGGCCAATTCCAGGCTTAGTTCTCAATGTACTTGTTTGCCAGGCATTGCCATTGGTCATGACAATAAGCATAGGAGAGGCCTTGCCCTCAGCAATCAGATTATCCAAAATATTATTGGCTCTACCTAAGGCAGTCCATGCATCTTCGTCTCCACCAGCTCCATGCAACAAGTACAAAACTGGATATTCTTTTGTGTTGGATTCGTATCCTGGAGGTGTATATACATACATTCTTCTGTAACTATCCAAGCTGGGTGATTGATACCAAACCTTGGAGACATTGCCGTGAGGCGTCTCATTGAGTTCAAAAACTTCAGCACCATCACCAGGCACCATCAGTAAACTTGCATATCGCGTCCCATCTCTTAATGCTTGAGGGTTAGTAGGATCAATTGCTGATACACCATCTATGAAGAAGTTATAATGATACATGGATGACTCTAATGGATCGATGCTCACAGACCAAACCCCGTTCTCACCTTTTTCCAAAGGCAATCTGTCCCTGAAACCCATCCAACTTCCGTTGACTTCAACTTTGTTGGCATCAGGCGAAAAGACGCGAAAGGTAACAGAATTATCTGCCCCGAGTTCCGGAGAGACAACCTGTGGTGCTTGCATGGCAGAGATTTCCTGCGCATTGGAAACATAAGAACTACCAATCAGTAAAAAGGTAGCAAGTAAAAGTTTAATAGATTTGAGATTCATAGTTTTGGGTTGTTTATAGGTTGATTTTTGTTGTGAAATTTAAGGAATCAAGCCAACTGATGGATCAAGTAAGTCTTCCTTATATTTCACCTATTTCATAATTTATTGCATTTTAATGGAGAATACTATTCTTGTGAAACATCTCTGAAGACATTGGTGATATGTGGTAAAGCGATATATAATGCAGAATTCCAATATTCCCAAGTATGGCCTCCATCTCTGATTCGCAGTTGATAGGGGATTTTTTTTGCTCTTAGTGCAGATACAAATTCAATGTTAGCATTATAGGTGAAATCATCATCTCCACAATCGATGAACCAGTCAACAGTTTTCAATTGATTTACTTTTTCCGGAGAAGCACTTTGCAAAAGTTTTACTGCATTGTTCCTTTCTACAATCTGCTGTCGTTTTTCAGTCTCTGGATCGTTAGGGTCTAAGAAAGACAAATTCATTCTATATAAATAACCACTCATAGCGTAAGCTGCTGCAAACATTTCAGGGTGATGCTGAGCGTAAACTAAGGTTCCCCCGCCTCCCATGGAAAGCCCTGCAACTGCGCGGTGATTTTTGTCAGGGATTGCTCTGTAATTAGATTCTATATATGGAATCAGTTCTTCAAAGAAATAATCTTCATATCTCCATTCGGTATCATTGAAATAATTCATATTGATTTTACCTGCCTCTGGGCAGACGATGATCATTTCTTCCGCAGCTTTTGAATTGATAACTTGATTGGCAGCATCCAGTAATCTTCCCTTTTCTGGCCAGGCAGTGTGAGTGTCGCCGCCACCATGAAGCAGGTAGAGGACAGGGTATTTTTTGGTGCGATAAGTATCGTAGCTTTTAGGTAAATAAACCGCAAACTCCCTTTCCACTCCCAAGATTTCACTTGGCATCGAAGAGTATTCAATTCTTCCTGATGCTGGCATCTGTGCAAAAACCTGAATGGCCAACATGCCCAAAATGAGGAAGATTGTAAATTTTTTCATAGGATTATGGGGTTCTCCCAAGTCTTTGAAGAAATGACTTAGATAAAAAAGCCCTGCATAAATTGAGTGATTTATACAGGGCAAAAGAATTTATTGAAATAATCGGGGAGCAAATTGGGTGAGATAAACCCTCCAGTTTCTCCAGATATGTCCTCCTTCAGATTCTACATATTGATAAGGCATTCCAATAGAATCAAGTTTGGCTCTATATTCTTTATTGGCATCGTATAAGAAGTCTGTTTTGCCTATTCCTATCCAATACAACTTGTAGCCATTGTCCATTTGGGTTTTGAGAGTTCCGTCGATATCGCTATATACTTTGCCTGTGGCATCTTCTCTGGGCATAATTGCCGCAGAGAACAGACCGATGTAATCAAACATATTCGGATAATATCTGGAAATATGCATGGTATGATAGCCTCCCATAGAAAGACCAGCAATCGCTCGATGCGCTTTATCTGCTTTGACTTGATAATTGCTTTCTACAAATTTTACGATATCCATAAAATTTGCCTCATAGGTACCATCCATCGTTTTGGGAACCATAAACTGAGGTTTGTACATGCCATCATTTCCTTCTCCTGGAGCTGCATCCTGGATCACATTTCCATTTGGCATCACAACAATCATGGGTTTTGCTTTGCCCAGAGCAATCAAATTATCCATGATTTGAGCTGTTCTACCTAAAGCAATCCATGCTTCTTCGTCACCACCAGCCCCATGTAATAAATAAAGGACAGGAAATTGTTCATTTGATTTTTCATACCCTGGAGGAGTGTAGATCGTTATTCTTCGGTCCATCCCCAAACCAGGCGAATCATACCATCTTCTGGCAACAGTGCCATGGGGAACATCTTTTACTCGGTATAATGCTGCCTGGTCTTCACCTACTAAAAAAACGTTGGTGACTGAAGCCACGTCTCGTATTAGAAATGGATTGTTAGGGTCTGTAGTCTTTAATCCGTCCACAATAAATGAATAGCTGTACAACTCAGGGGAGAGGGGTTCGGACGTAAAGGACCAAATGCCTTTATCACCTTTGATTAAGTCAGCTTTTCCAGGACCGTCCATTTCTCCCATTGGGGTTTCCATTTTTTCTGTAGGAAGAAAATCACCCGTAATTTGAACTGATTTTGCATTTGGAGCAGCAAAGCGGAAGGTTACCGTGCCGTTTTCATGAATTTCTGGTGAGGTAATTTGTTGCGCACCAAATAAGGATTCTTGGGCGATGGCCTGAATTCCAATCAGAAAAACCGATAAGAAGGTCCAGAGAAAATGTTTTTTCATGGTATGTGTTAAATTTTAAAATATATCCTGATTTTGAAAGTGTATATTTCACTTGCTAAATCTATTGTTTCAAAATGACAATTACTAAAATTTAAAAATAATTTTCTTCCAAACAGTTTGTTGAGAAAGTTTTAAGGATAGTCCGATAGATTTATTGGAAATTAAAAAAATGAGGTTTTCCTGGAATTCGTCAACTTATCTTGGACTTCTTGAATCGCTTCTGCTATTACTTTTTTGACTTCTTCAAATGTTGTCTTTGGATGATTATTCCAATCCATTAACCGATGGGCAGTTACTCTTCCATCTTCGTATTTCTCTAAAGTAAAGCGGACCTGTTGCATGGCAGCCCTTCTGTGTTCGTATTCACCAGCCACATCCACAGAAGCTTTGAAAAGGGCACAAAATAGACTATAGCTTCCATTGGATATATCATCATCACATTCCCGGTCATCATTCTTGTTCCAAACCGAAGCATCCGAAAGAATTAAATCTGCCTTTTGGATAATCTTGAGATCCAATGAGTCGAAAAGCAAATTCCTGTCTTCAGTTTGGGAAAAAGTAACTTGATGTATAAATAGGAATATGCCGATAATGAACATTCTCTTCATTTTGCCAGAAGTTTTAGAAGTGATCAATCTATTGAGGTTTTAGAAAAATTATTCTGCTATTTCTTGCTTCTTTTCAAAAACTGAAGCATCGATAAGCTGAGTAATTTATTCGATAAAACTGGGCAAAGAATCCAGGCTAACCTTTGCATACTTTATTCGGTTTTCAGCAATCCTTTAATAATTGGTAATGCAACAATTATTAAAGAATTGATTTTTAGTTGATATTATAACGTTAAGGTTTTTTTAAGGAGAGGCGTTTTTTCCTTCTGTTTTCTACCAACCAATAAGCTACAGCTATATTTGGCACCCAACAAAGCCAAGCCACAACCCGATATGCTGGAATGAACCCACCCATGATATTTTCTAAAATAGGTAAGTAAATTCTCAAAGTTACGGCTGCAAAACAGGCAGCATAACTATATATCATCCAGTTTTCATGCGCATCAAAATCCTTGGCCTTTGCAGTTTTCCATCCCATCATTGTTGTTGCCAGCCATGTTATGCCCAAGAGTCCAAATCCTAAACTTGCTATGATACCACCTAAGGTATAGATTGCTACATAAACCCCAGCAAGCCCGGAGAAAAATACAGCGGTAACATATACCATCCCGATTTTTTTATGAAGCTTCCTATTTCGATCTCTTAATTTTTGATTGAACTGGATCCATCCAATTGCCAAAGCCAATCCACCAAGGACGATGTGTGTATAAAAAGCCGAATTCCAAATAAAGTTGGATAATTGCTCCGAATCATGTGAATTCAAAACTCCGAACTGCCGACCAAAAACAAAATAGAGCAAAGGGTATAACCCAATTACAATGCTGAAAAAAGCAAAAAGAAACCAAATAGCTTTCGAATAAAGTGTCTTCATTAAAAATTAGTTGTTTTATCTATCCTTAAAGATATTGAATTGCTTCTTTAAAAAAACGTTTCATAAAACACTCTAAAATTCTCAAAAAAAAACCTCATTACTTTTTAGAATGAGGACAAAAGGTATTTTTAATACTTTTCAGGATCTAAGAGCGCTAAGAATTTCAAATGGTTAAGATGTTTTTTCTATAAATTTAAACGCTTGATCCAATTGTGAAATATCGAAATATCGTTCTTCTCTTCCTTTGGAAGATCTTTGGAAAAACCAATTGTCTATCGGTACTAGCGCTTTCAAAATATTAGAATGCGCTACAACTGCAACATGACCCATTTGCTTATAATTTCGAAGTGTATAGATTATATCTTCGAAAAATACCTTGATAGAGGATTTTGAAATTTTAGCCTCATCGAGCTTGATCAGGATATTGATAGGATCAAATCCTTTTTCTTTTTTGTCTTCAAATAGTTTTTGTAAAAACTTCTCATCAGTTTCAGTAAACCCATCAATAATTTCAATTGCGAGAATACCATTTTTATAGGTTTTTAATTGCTCTACCATGAATCTATTTAGTTTAGTGTTTACTTATTCAAATACACTTCCAATTGGTCAAAAGTTCCTGTGAATCCTTCCTCCATTTGAGAAATACTTTCTGAAAACACAGCCTTTGAAGCATCGGATGCATTGTGTGGAAAAGAGACCAAATCAATTCTTGTCTTTCCATCTTCTTCATAAAATTCTAAATCCAGCATCATTTCTAACGGCCAGTCTGGACCAAAAGGGATTTCAGGGGCTTTTACTGTTTCTCCAGCTTCATTTGAAAAGCAATTAATAACACTCAATTTATGGGGTTCTTTTATATTTTTGAAAACCCATTTAGCCCACATATCAAAAGCATCACTTTTTAGGACGAAATGAAAGACTCCATTTGGATGAAAATCAAATTTTCTTGTCTCCATTTCAAAACCTTCTGGTCCCCACCATTTTTGTAAACTTTCTGATGTGGTAAAAGCTTCGTAAACAGTTTCAATAGATTGTGGGAAATAACGTGAAATATGAAGTTGCTTGTACATGTCAAAAAAGATCAAATAATTTTAAAAGTAATATTACAAAAAAGGTTAATAAGTTTGATCTAAGTCCAATTTAAAGAATTCTTTTAAGTTTAAGATACTGTAATAGTAAGATCGTTTTTGCATCTTTGATTTCACCGGTATTAACCATCTCTAAAGCTTTTTCAAATGGTAGTTCCAAAACCTCAATGTTTTCTTCTTCATGATCTACTCCACCTCCTTCACTGACCTTCATTTCTTTGGAATATGTAGCAATGAAAAAATATAGTATTTCAGTTACAGATCCAGGAGACATATAAGCTTCTAATACTTTTTCAACATTCTCCACTTGGTATCCAGTTTCTTCCTCTGTTTCTCTACGGATACATTCTTCTGGATTTTCCTGATCCAATAGGCCAGCACAGGCTTCAATCATCATTCCAGTTTCATTTCCATTCATATAGGTAGGAAGCCGGAATTGACGAGTTAAGATTACTGACTTTTTTTCTTGATTATATAAAAGTATAGTGGCACCATTTCCTCTGTCGTATGCTTCTCGAACTTGAGTGATGACCTCCTCATTTTCCTTTTTATATTGAAATGTAATTTTCCGAAGCGTATACCAATTGTCTGAAAGTACTTCAGTTTTTAAAATTTTAGGATCTTTAATCATGAATCATATTGTTAAAAAGAAACCCAGAGTTCTATTCTGGGTCTAATAAACTTTAAAAGGATGTGATTTTATTAATAGAGCAATATACTCTTGGATTAAATATTAATGAGCAATTCCCTCTGCATGATCTACTTTCTTACCATCCAGCGTCATGTATTCTCCCATGGCATCTGCTGTCATACAGGAGTGAACGGGAAGAATTCCAAGAATATCTCCAACCTTAATATTGGCCATTAGTTCGTCTGAAGCTTTAATTATTCCATGCTCTTGAGAAATACTTTTTAGGAAAGATCTACTTTCTGGAATTGTCCAGCCATGTTCATTCAAGTAAACCACCTCTCCGAAATTTTTCACTCCATTTTCATCAACCAGAACGTCTTTTGCTAGATGTACTCCGCCACCATGAATAAGAATTTCTTTCCGATCTTTCTTGATATCCACAACAGGCACAGCAAGGCAAACTGCGATATCTTCTTTATCACATCCTCCCAAAGCAGCCTGCATAAGATCATAAAAAACAAAATTGCCTGGCCCCATTTCGTCAATGTCTCCAAAATCCTCCATTACAGCGCAGCCTGGAGTATCTCCAATTCGGGTGACCAACTTTGGATATTCTGTACTGTACTTGTTTTTGAGCATGCTAAGTGCATTTCGAGATTGCTCATAAATTGCGGGAATATCCGGCATATAATAGGTATGGCCAGGATGAAGATAGAAACCCTTAAAATTAAGTTTATCTGATTTTTTAGCGATTAATAAGATTTCTTCAATTAACCCGAAGTCACTTACTTCAACCCCCGTTCTACCATACCCTGCGTCTATTTCAATAAAAAAGCCAATTGGATGTTCCAATTGATCTACAAGCATTTTAGCAGTTTTAGCATTAATAAGTTGAACAGAAATAGATTGATTGGCAGCAATTTTATTCAGCTTTGGGATTTCTAATGGATTAAAAGGGAAAGCTATATGAATGTTTTCCCAACCTTGACCACTCAGATATTCTGCCATTTTAATAGAAGAGGCTGTTACTTCAGTAATTCCATAATCTTTTGCCCAATTACCAATCTCATGAGACTGTGCTGTTTTGAAGTGAGGGACTAATTTCATGTTATTTCGAGCAGCTTTTTCCGCCATTTTTTTGATGTTTGCACGGCAGATATTTTCGTCTAAAAGTAAAGTGGGGGAGGTTATTTGGTCTAAATAGCTCATAAGTTTTAGATACATTTTCAGTTTTTTTACTGAAATCAGTTTTGTGTTTTATTAAGAAAATATTCCTGAAAGTAAACTAGGAAAGGGAGAATTGAAAGTCCTGAAAGGTATTAGCCAAAAATGATTTACTCGTTTTGGAAAGTGAATTAGGATAAATATTATTTTGAAGTTGGAACCCTAAACTTGCTTTTCCTTAAGCCGGACCTCTTTGGAGCCAAAAGAAGCGATGAAGATTTTATGGGCAGATGCAGTTAACACCATCATTTCTATTAATTTTGTGACCCAATAAAACGACAATAGTTCGTTCAGAAAAGAAAATTACTGCCTCAATACCAATCATGGAAGCAAAGAAAATACGGAGTACCTTTATTGAGTTTTTCCAATCCAAGCAGCATCAATACGTACCCTCATCACCCATTGTCGTAAAAAATGATCCAACCCTGATGTTTACAAACGCAGGAATGAATCAGTTTAAAGATGCTTTCTTGGGTAATGAAATTGCAAAATATCCACGAGTTGTAAATTCTCAGAAATGCCTAAGAGTCAGTGGAAAGCATAATGATTTGGAAGAGGTTGGTGTGGATACGTATCACCATACCATGTTTGAAATGCTCGGCAACTGGTCTTTTGGAGATTATTTCAAAGAAGAGGCAATTTCATGGGCTTGGGAGCTGTTAACGGATGTTTTTCAACTTCCAAAAGAGAGACTTTATGTCTCTGTATTTGAAGGTGATAAAAAAGATAATCTTTCGATGGATTCTGAAGCATATGGTTTCTGGAAAAAGATTATTCCTGAGGATCGAATAATTATGGGGTCCAAAAAGGATAATTTTTGGGAAATGGGAGATACTGGTCCATGTGGTCCTTGTTCTGAAATTCACATTGACTTAAGACCAGATTCTGAAAGACAGGAAATTGCAGGGAAAGACCTTGTAAATAGTGACCATGAGCAAGTAATTGAAATCTGGAACTTGGTTTTCATGCAATTCAATAGATTAGCTGATGGAAGTTTGAAAGAACTTCCCGCCAAACATGTGGATACAGGTATGGGCTTTGAACGACTTGTAAGAGCAATTCAGCAAAAATCTTCAAATTACGATACGGATCTTTTTTCTCCCTTTTTGGCTGCATTGGAGAAGAAGTCCGGAAAGGTTTATGGAAATGACAAGCAGATAGATATTGCTTTTAGAGTGATTGTAGATCATATCCGAGCGATTGCTTTCACTATTGCAGATGGGCAATTGCCATCCAATAATAAGGCGGGTTACGTCATTCGAAGAATTCTGAGAAGAGCAGTAAGGTATGGTTATACTTTTTTAAGTTTCCATGAACCTTTCTTATATGAATTAACTCCTTTGATCGCTGAGAATTTTGGTGATATTTTCCCGGAAGTAAGACAACAGCAAGAGTTTATTTCAAAAGTAATTTATGAGGAAGAGGCTTCTTTCCTTCGAACTTTGGATAATGGACTAAAAATATTGGATCATATCAAAGGGGAGTTAAAAAGTAAAAATCAAACTGTAATTCCAGGTAAAACTGCATTTGAACTTTACGATACGTTTGGCTTCCCATTGGATTTAACCTCATTAATAGCCAGAGAAAATGGACTTTCACTGGATGAGGAAGGTTTTGCCGTTGAAATGGAAAAACAAAAAACTAGATCCAGAGCTGCTTCAGAGTCAGAAACTGGAGACTGGGTGCTTGTTCATGAAGACACTGGAGTGGAATTTATTGGCTATGATTTCCTAGAGTCTTATTCTTATATCATTAAATACAGAGTCGTCACTGATAAGAAAGGTGACAAATACCAGATAGTTTTAAATAGGACTCCATTCTATGCTGAAAGCGGAGGACAAGTTGGGGATACGGGATGGTTGGTTTCTGAGACAGAAAAGATCCGCGTGATGGACACTAAAAAAGAGAATGATCTTATAGTCCATTTTGTGGAGAAACTTCCACAGCATCCTGAAGTCAGATTTTCTGCAGAAGTAGATAGTGAGAAGCGTGTTTTGAGCATGAATAATCACACGGCAACGCATTTGCTTCAATCTGCCTTAAAGCAGGTTTTGGGAGATCATATTCAGCAAAGGGGGTCCTTGGTAAATGAGGAATTACTTCGATTTGATTTTTCTCATTTTGGAAAAGTTACAGAAGAGGAGATTGAAAAAGTAGAGGAAATTGTCAATTCCAAAATCAGGGAGAACATACCTTTAGTGGAGCAAAGAAATGTTCCAATTGAAGAGGCAAAAAAGATGGGAGCTACAGCCCTATTTGGAGAGAAATATGGAGACTTTGTGCGCGTTATCACATTTGATCCTAATTATTCAGTCGAACTTTGCGGAGGTACACATGTTCCTTTTACTAGTCAGATAGGTCTATTCAAGATTGTATCTGAGGGTTCAAGTGCTTCAGGAGTCCGTAGAATAGAAGCCATTACTGCCAAAGCTGCAGAAAAGTATTTAAGGGAGCAGGAAGGTTTAGTGAAGGAAATCCAAGGTCTATTGAAAAATCCCAAAGATTTAAAGAAGGCTATTGAGGATTTGATCCATGAAAGGAATGATCTTAAGAAAGAAATCGAAAGCTTACACCAGGAAAAAGCAGGTGCTGTAAAAGGAGAGTTGTTAAAACAATTTGTAGCTGGTCAAGGAATAAACATCCTAATTGCTAAAGTAAATCTTCCAAATTCAGATTCCTTGAAAAAGTTGGCTTATGAATTGAAGAATGAAGTTGAAAATGCTTTCGTTATTTTAGCCGCAAATATTGATGAAAAACCTCAAATTGCAGTAATCATCGATGAGTCTTTAGTTCAATCCAATAAACTAAACGCTGGGCAAATCGTGAGAGAACTTGCGAAGGAAATAAAAGGTGGAGGTGGTGGACAGCCATTTTTTGCCACAGCTGGAGGAAAGGATCTGTCTGGCCTAGAAAGTGTGGTTAACAAAGCCAAAGAGTTGTACCTTTAAAAATGAAAAAACGCTTTAATGATCAGCGAAGAAATAAAAAATAAGTATCAACTGGTAATCGGGCTTGAAGTCCATTCTCAGCTGCTTACAAATAGTAAAATGTTTGCTTCCGATGGATCAGAGTATGGTAATTCTCCAAACACTCAGATTTCAGTAATTACTCTTGGACACCCTGGTACACTGCCAAAAGTTAATATCAAGGCGATTGAATTCGCAATCAAAATGGGAATAGCTTGCGATTGTGAAATTACAAGGCTTAATATTTTTGACAGAAAGAATTATTTCTATCCCGATCTACCAAAAGGATATCAAATTACACAAGATAAAGGACCGATTTGTGTTGGTGGAAAAGTTCCTATTAAACTCGCAGATGGCCGTAATAAAGAAGTACAATTGAATAGAATCCATATGGAAGAAGATGCTGGGAAATCTATTCACTTGAATGATGAAACAGATACCTTGGTAGATTTTAATCGAGCTGGTACCCCGTTAATAGAAATTGTTACGGAGCCTGATTTACGATCTGCAGAAGAAGCTTATGCATTCTTGGCCGAAATCAAAAAACTTGTAAAGTACCTTGATATCTGTGATGGAAACATGGAAGAAGGTTCTTTGCGTTGCGATGCTAATGTTTCTGTGATGCTAAAGGGTTCAAAAGAGTATGGGAAGAAGGTAGAGGTGAAAAACATGAATTCCTTCCGTAACGTTTCCAGAGCAATTGAGCATGAACATAATCGAATTATAAAATTGCTGGAAGAAGGGAAAGAAGTTGTTTCTGAAACAAGAACATTTGATGCAGCCACAGGAAAAACCTCAAGTATGCGAACTAAGGAAGATTTGAACGATTACAGATACTTTCCTGAGCCCGATTTGAGTCCAGTAGTAGTTTCAGACGAATGGTTGAATTCTATAAAAAATTCAATGCCTGTACTTCCCCGAGAACTCCATAAAAAATTTGTAGAGGAATTTGGCCTGCCTGATTACGATGCTGGATTTTTAACAGAATCCAAAGAAATAGCCTTATGGTTTAATGAGCTTTGCACCAAGACTAAAAACTTTAAATCTGCTTCAAACTGGTTGATGGGACCAATTAAGTCTTATTTGAATGAACAAAACCTAAGTATAAGCGATTTCCCTATTAGTATCGACTCCTTAGCTGAATTGATTTCATTAATAGATGCAGGCAAAGTGAGCTTTACAGTTGCTTCTCAAAAGATTTATCCAGAGATGTTAAAATCATCGGAGGATAGTCCAAATAAAATCGCCCAAAAATTGAATCTATTACAGGAAAGCAACGAATCATCGTTAAAGCCAATAGTCGAGGCAGTATTGGCTGATAATGCAGCGAAAGTTGCGGAATATAAATCTGGCAAAAAAGGTCTAATGGGAATGTTTATGGGACAAGTAATGAAGAAATCTCAAGGAAAAGCTGATCCAAAAGTTGCTACAAAACTATTAACAGAATTATTACAAAATTAAATCATGAAATACCCTTTATCGATCATAACACTTCTATCGTTATGTTTAGGTTTAACCTTACTTTCTTGTGAAAGTAAAGAAACTGAGAATGACGGAAAAGTAGAGCTTTCAGGGAAGGTTGAAAGTGCTCCCGAGGGACATGTGATCCTATCTAAATTTACTGAGAGCAGACCAATTGTTCTTGATACGCTTAAACTTAATTCTGACGGAGGATTTGATTATGTTCTAGATGTCGAAACCCCTACTTTCTACGAATTGAATCTTTTTGATCAAAGATCAGTAAGATTAGCATTGTTTAAGGAGGATGTTCAGGTGAACTATGATTTTTCAAATAGCGAAAGCTTAGCAATAACAGGCTCGAGGGATAGTCAGGAGATGCAAAAAATTGATGGGTTAATCACTAGCTATCAAAATAAAGTAAATGAATTGAATGAAGCATATTATCAAGCAATGAGTAGTAATGATACTGAAGCTATCAAGAAAATTCAAACTGATGCATTACTCTTAGAGGACAATCAGGCAAAGGAAGTCAAAAATGTTATCAATGGGATGGGAGATAGCTTTGCCTCTTTAGCAGCAATTGGTCTTTTAAATTCTAAAAATGAATTTCAGTTTTTGGATAGTTTGGTTGCCGAGTTGGATAAAAAATATCCAGAAACGAAGATGATTATTCAGCTAAAACAGCAATTGGATGAAATGCGAGTCTTGTCAATGGGGCAAGTTGCTCCAGAAATTACACTTCCTAACCCTGAGGGGCAAATGGTAAACCTTTCGGATTTTAGAGGTAAGTATGTAATGATTGATTTTTGGGCGGGGTGGTGTAAGCCTTGTAGAGAAGAAAACCCGAATGTTTTAAGATTATACAATAAGTATAAAGATAAAGGGTTCGAAGTGTTGGGAGTTTCATTGGACAGAACACGAAAAGCTTGGGTTGATGCAATTTTCGAAGATGGGTTAATTTGGCCTCAAGTATCAGATCTTAAATATTTCAATTCGATTGCTGCTGAAACTTATCAGATTAATGCGATACCAGCTACTTACCTCATTGATCCAGATGGAAAAATTATTGGGAAAGACTTAAGAGGCCCAAGTTTGGAGAGTAAGCTTGAAGAAATCTTTGAATAAATAGTCGGGAAAATTAAACCAAAAAAAACCTTCTGAAATCATTTTCAGAAGGTTTTTTTTTGATTTTAATTCTTAAAACAAAAGGAAGGAGAAAAAAAATTACCAAACAGTCCTCCCTTGAAAAATCGAGTCTTTTAAAAAGGAATAGCAAAAGTTGTTTATCACCCGAGACAAAACTAGTAAAAATATTTAAAAGAAAAACAAAAAATAAATTATTCTTTTTCCAACTAATATCATTTTTGAATGATATTAAATAACTATTCCTAGATTTTTAAATAATTTTATTTCTAAGGCTTATTTTTTTTCAATCTTTTCAAAACTTGCTATTACACCTCTTACCATTGCTGAGCTAAAACCTTGATGCTCCATCTCATTTAATCCAACAATCGTGCAGCCTTTAGGAGTTGTTACTTTATCAATGGCTTCTTCAGGATGTATGTTTTGTTGAATCATTAATTCAGCTGCTCCTTTCACCGTTTGGTTTACAATCCTACTAGCAGTTTTAGAATCAAATCCAATTTGAATTCCACCTTGGATCATCGCCCTCATGAATCGTAACACATAGGCTATACCACAGGCTCCTAAGATGGTGGAAGCTTCCATAAGCGATTCATCAATGTCAATCGTAATTCCTATTGAATCAAATAACTCTTTTATCAGGGCAATTTGCTCAGTATTAGCTCCTCTTTGACAAACACAGGTGATCGATTCTTGAATGTCAGCTGCAATATTTGGCATAGCTCTAAAAGCAACCGTGTTGGGATCAATTTCTTTAAACATTTCATCTAAGCTGATGCCCGTCGCCAATGAAATAATTATTTGCTTTTTAGGATCCAGTACTTCTTTTATTTCCTTTAAAATAGGGTTGACATTATAAGGTTTTACCCCCAACAAAATAATATCTGCATATTTTGCAGCTGTATAGTTATCCGAATGTACGTTAACTCCTCTTGCCTCAAAATCTGATAAAATAAGAGTGTTTCTCTTTGTAAGAGTTAAGTTTTTCGAATCAAAGCTGTCTTTCTCTAACAGTCCGTTTGCTATGGAGGAGCCAAGATTACCACAACCGATGATTGCAATTTTTTTTGAAGAAATCATATGAATTCAAATAGGTAAGAAATTTTGATACTTAAAGGTACAAAAAGGCATGTCTTAATTTGAAAAAGGGAATTTCAAAACTACTATTTAGATGTAATTTGAATCAATAGTTATTTATTTTGATAAAATATCTTGACAAAAAGTAAAGTTTATTTTACATTTAGTAAAAAATAATTGACTTATGAAAGAGAAATCTATTTTGCATGTACCCTTACTTTCACCTGCCTGGAAGAAAGTAGCTTTTGTATTTTTCCCTCTTCCAGTAATCTTGGTCATAGGCATGGCTTTTAGTAGAATGGATATTAGTCCAGATGAATCATCCCAAATAATTTATGGCTTTTGGGCTATTGGCTTTGGACTACTAAACTTGTCCAGAGAGAAAGAGGAAGATGAGATGATCAAATCATTTCGGCTTCAGGCTTTTCAAACTGGTTTTTATTGGTTGATCTGGGGCCTTGGAGCTTTGATGTTGATTAATTATTTGAGATTCGATAGGATTACATCTGAGATTTTTACGGCTTATTTGGTTTTATTCTTACTCAATGCCTATGTATATGCGGCATTTCAATATCAAAAATATATGTCCTCTAAGGACTAAAAGAAATAACGTCAAAATGTGCTTATTAAAATTTCTCCAATCAAACTTTAATTTTAGAATGAATCAATCACAGACTTTGACATCTACTTCTTTGTTGCACTCATCAATACATATAAATTTTGGATTGTCTATGTTAATATATCTCGTCATTCCAATATTCTTAGTATCCAGGTTCAGAAAAGAACTTTATCATCAGGCTCACTCATATCAGGCATACTAGACTGATGAAAAATTCTATAAAAGTAGAGCGGGCTAGACATAATATGACGCAACAGGAGCTGGCAGAAAAAGTAAATGTTTCTAGGCAAACTATTAACAGCATAGAAGCAGGAAAATATGTTCCATCTACTGTTTTAGCATTGAAGATTTCCAGAATTTTTGGAATTGCTCTAGAAGAGATATTTGAACTTGAAGATAAAGATTAATAGAAATTGGGTTTATTGGAATACGATTTGCGATTTTTTGAGCACAAAAGAGTTTAAAATCTTACCTTTGCGCCTTTACAATTCTTTTTCATGACTAAACTGATCCGCATAACAACAGTACCCCTTTCTCTAAAACTCCTCCTTGCTGGACAAATGAAGTTTATGAAAGAAAAAGGGATGGAAGTTCTAATGGTAAGCAGCGATGGAAGAGAGGTGGCTCAAGTGTTAAAAAATGAAGGGTGCAGACTTGAAGTAATTCCATTTACAAGACAAATTACTCCAATTCAAGATCTCAAGTGTCTTTGGCAATTGTATCAATTATTTAAAAGAGAAAAGCCCGATATTGTCCATACTCATACCCCCAAAGCAGGGATTTTAGGAATGCTGGCGGCTAAGATGGCCGGAGTAAAAGTGCGAATCCACACTTTAGCAGGAATCCCCTATATGGCCACAGAAGGTGGTAGAAAAGGGCTTTTGGAAAAGGTTGAAAAGTATACCTGTCAATATGCCACGGAAATTTGGCCAAACTCTCATGGACTAAAAAAATTCGTTCTCGAAGAAAATCTTTGTTCAGAGGAAAAGCTACACATCATAGGTAAAGGCTCCTCAAATGGAGTAGACTTAGAGAAATTCAATCGGAATGCTTTGAAAGAAAATCATTTAGTCGCTGCAACGATGCGTATTCTTCCTGGCGAGAATGATTTTGTGATACTTTATGTAGGCCGATTAGTAAAAGATAAAGGCATCGAGGAATTAGTATCAGCATTTACCAATTCCAAAATAGAGAGCAAATCTAAATTAGTTTTATTGGGAAGCTTTGAGCAAGACTTAAACCCATTGTCTCCTGAAACTATTCAGACAATTACAGATCATCCAAGGATTGTTCAGATTGATTGGTCAGACCATGTAGCACATTATATGGCATTAGCAGATGTGTTAGTTCATCCCTCACATAGAGAAGGCTTTCCTAATGTCTTATTAGAAGCAGGAGCAATGCAACTTCCCATTATTTGTTCTGGAATTATTGGAAATACTGATATCATATCTCAACAAAAAACGGGATTGATTTTTCCGGTCAAAGATGCCGCCGTTTTGAAAGAGGCTCTGGAGTTTGCGTATGTAAAAAGGGATAAAATGGCTCAAATGTCAATGGCATTATATGAAGAAGTTATGCTAAATTACAGTAGACCTCAGATTCATCAAGAAATTTATGATCGTTACATTGAACTTTTGAAGCAGGTCAGTCCAACAGAATAAATTATATTTAGGTAATAATCACACAAGATTCAATTTATGAAGTACCTGGTCACCGGAACCGCAGGATTTATTGGATTTCATGTTGCCCGCAAATTGTTGGAAAGGGGAGATGAAGTCGTTGGCTTAGACGTTATAAATGATTATTATGACACAGACCTAAAGTATGCGCGATTAGCCTCAATGGGAATACATAGAGAGGAAATAAAGACTGATCGACTTATTCAATCCTTTACGATTCCGTCCTATCGATTTATCAAATTGGACCTAGCCGAAAAAGGTGATTTATTGGAGCTTTTTGAGTTGGAGAAATTTGATGTAGTTATTCATTTAGCCGCACAGGCTGGAGTAAGGTATTCCTTGTCTCATCCAGAGGTTTATATTCAAAGTAATATTATAGCTTTTCTAAATATCTTGGAAGCATGTCGTTTTTACCCAGTTAAACATTTGGTTTATGCTTCTTCAAGTTCGGTTTATGGTGCAAATGAAAAACTCCCGTTTTCCACTTCAGATTCGGTAGACCATCCTATTAGTTTGTATGCAGCATCTAAAAAATCAAATGAATTGATGGCTCATACGTATAGTCATTTGTTTAATATACCGACTACAGGGTTACGGTTTTTTACGGTTTATGGCCCATGGGGAAGGCCTGACATGGCACTCTTCTTATTTACAGAGGCTATCCTAAAAGGCGAACCTATCAAAGTGTTTAATCATGGTAAAATGAAACGTGATTTTACATACATAGATGACATTGTAGAGGGAGTAATCCGAGTTGCAGATAGACCAGCCAAACCAAATCCTGATTTCGACCCCATGAACCCTGATCCCGGAAGTGCCAAAGCGCCTTACAAAGTTTATAACATTGGAAACTCATCACCGGTACTATTGATGGATTATATTCATGCTATTGAAGAAGGACTTGGTAAAAAAGCAAAGCTTGAATTACTTCCATTACAACCTGGAGACGTACCTGCTTCCCATGCGGATGTAACAGATTTAGTAAAAGATACAGGTTATAAACCTGAAACAACTATCCAAGAAGGTGTTTCTGCTTTCACAGAATGGTATTTGGACTATTTTGGGGATGAATAGATAAATAGATTTATGAAAAAATCAATTTTGATCACCGGCGGAGCCGGATTCATAGGATCTCACGTGGTAAAACTATTTGTTTTGAAATATCCAGATTATAAAATTGTCAACCTTGACACTTTGACCTATGCAGGTAATCTGGAGAATCTGAAAGAGGTGGAAAGTTCTTCCAATTATTTTTTTGAAAAAGTAAATATTCAAGATGCTCAAGCATTGAATTCAATTTTTCAAAAACATGGCATTACTGATGTGATTCATTTGGCCGCTGAATCACATGTTGATAGATCGATAACTGACCCTTTGGCCTTTGTAATGACGAATGTGATTGGCACAGTGAATTTATTGAATGTTGCCAAAGAATTCTGGAAAGCTAAACTGGACAAGCATTTGTTCTACCATGTTTCAACAGATGAAGTTTATGGTTCTTTACATGATGGGGGATTCTTTCTAGAAACTACACCATATGATCCGCAGTCTCCTTATTCAGCCTCTAAAGCTTCATCTGACCATTTTGTGAGAGCTTATGCTAATACCTATGGCATGAAGACAGTTGTTTCAAATTGTAGTAATAATTATGGCCCCAATCATTTCCCAGAAAAACTGATTCCACTTTGTATTAATAATATAAAAAACAACAAGCCTTTACCTGTTTATGGAAAAGGGGAAAATGTAAGAGATTGGCTTTTTGTGAAAGACCATGCAAGGGCAATTGATACTGTTTTTCATCAGGGAATAGTAGGAGAAACTTACAATATTGGAGGTTTTAATGAATGGAAAAACATCGATATCGTTCGATTGCTTTGTCAGAAAATGGACGAAAAACTTGGCCGTGAACCAGGCACTTCTGAAAAACTGATCACTTTCGTCAAAGACAGAGCTGGACATGATCTGAGATATGCAATCGACGCTACCAAAATCAAAGAGGAATTAGGTTGGGAGCCAAGTTTGCAGTTTGAAGAAGGAATTGAAATCACAATTGATTGGTATTTGAATAACCAGGAATGGCTCGATCATGTAACCTCTGGTACCTATCAGGATTATTACAAGGAGCATTACGAATCATAAGAAAAGGTCAGTTATTTCTGTCCCTAATTTTTTTGTTTGTTTTGCTGATATTCAGTAGGAGTCATTTCATAGGTTTCCTTAAAACACTTGATGAAATAGGAAGGGGAAGAGAAGCCAACCGAGTAGGCTATTTCTGAGACAGTTTCATCGGATTTCTCTAATTCTTGCAATGATTTTCGAAGCCGTTGATCTCTAATAAATGCTGAGGTGGACAGACCTGTTAAGGCCGTTAATTTGCGGTGAAGCTGCATTCGACTCATTCCTAACTTTTTGCTGAAATCATTCACGGAAAAATTGGAATCCATCAAATCGGAATCGACAATTTGTTGCACCTTTTGAAGGAATCGCTCATCCGTGGAGGTAATTGCAATTTCGCTTGGGGAAATCTCCGGTTTACCTGAATAGCGGATTTGTAGATTTTTTCGGAGTTCGATCAATTTCTCAATTCTCACAAGAAGTTTCTGTATTGAAAATGGTTTGATCATGTAATCATCAGCTCCTTCCCGTAATCCCTGAAGCATATGTTCTTCTTCGGATTTGGCAGTCAGAAGAATAATAGGAATGTGTGAGGTCTTTTCATCTGTTTTTAAAGAATGGCATAATTCAATTCCATCCATTTCAGGCATCATTACATCAGAAATGATTAAATCAGGAATCTTCTTTAAGGCCAAAAAGACTCCCTCTTTTCCATTTTTCGCTTCGATAAGGTTGAAATAACTTCCTAAATTATCTAGTAGGAATTTCCGAAGATCATCATTGTCCTCTACGATCAAAATTAAAGGGGATTTTTCGTTGGGCTGGGTATTGGATGAGATATTTTCTTCCCTGATTTCTTCAGTATTATTTTCCCAAACATCTTCCGGAGAAAAGAAGTGTTTATCGATTGGAAGGGTTATTTCCACCTGAAATAATTCGGGTTTATCTAAATTTAATTGAATGGATCCTTGATGCAATTCTACTAAATCTTTGATCATAGGTAGTCCAATTCCGAAGCCTTCGGAATTTTGATCAGCCTTATAAAATTTATCAAATAGATGTTCTTTTTCGTGTTGACTATATTTTCGAGAACTCGTATTTCGAACTTTGAATATGACATGATTTCCTGCTCGGATTGCTTCAAGCTTTATCTCAGTATCAGTTTTTCCGTACTTAATGGCATTTTGGAGCAAGTTTCCAATGATTTTTTCAACTTTGTCTGCGTCAAACCAAATTTCACTCAATAAAGGAATCTGAGTAGTTAGTTTCATTCCTTTTTCGGAGGCGGCATAAAAGAAATTCATGGTTATTGTCTGAAGGAGAAGGCTCATATTTCCTTTCTGAATTTTGAGATTTAACCTTCCCGTTTTGATTTTGGAGGCCTCCAACAATTGGTCAACCAAATTGAGTAAACGCGAGGAATTTTGTTTGATTAGGTTGAGCTGAGATTTGAAAACAGGGTTTTCCGATTCCTGAAATAGACGTTGGACCGTTCCCATAATCAAGGTAAGGGGTGTACGGAATTCGTGGGAAATATTAGTAAAAAAGTTATTCTTGAATTGGTCAATTTCAAGAAGTCTTTGAGATTCTGCTTCTTTGAGTTGAAGCACATATTGCATTTTCCATTTCCATTTGAAATAATTGATGATCCACCAAATCCCCAAAATCAACAGAATCACATAGATCAATTTTGCGGTCCAACTCCAATACCAAGGTGGAAGAATAGAAAAACTATATTCGACCGTCTCATCACTCCAAATGCCATCATAATTGCTTGATCGTGTAAAAAATGTGTAATCTCCAGGTGGCAAATTCGTATAGCGAGCGACATTTAAGGGGCCACTGTTGATCCAAGAATTATCATAACCCTCCAAAAAATATTCGAATTGATTTTTCTCAGGGGAAGAAAAAACCAAACTCGCGATTTGAAATGTTAGGGTGTTCTGATTGGAATTTAAATCCTGATGTTCAATTAAGGGCAAATCTTTATCAAAAACTCGAAGGTGTGTAATGGCTGTTTTAGGGCGAACAGGGTTGAAAGAAATATCTTCTGCATCAAACCAGTATAAGCCTTCTAAACTTCCGAAATAAAGCGTACCTGAGGGATGCCGAAAGTAGGCTCCAGTGTTGAATTCGGTAGCTAATCCATCGTAATTGGAGTAGTTGGTAATAGTGAAATTTGAATCAGACTCTTTAATCTGCGTGATTCCTTTGTTGGAACTAAGCCAAAGGTCTCCTTTGTCGTCTGGAAGAATTCCATAAATTACATCATTGGAGAGTCCGTCTTCAGATGTGATGAATTCAAATTTTTCAGTCTTTAAATCTAAAATACTTATTCCTGATCCATTTGTGCCGATCCACAATTTTTCATCTGGAGCCAGATAAAGGGATTTGATTGAATTGTTATTTAGTGAATTTGAATTTTCTCTTTCCTTCTGATAACGGTTAAAAGACTGGTTATTGAGATTAAGTTTGGCAATTCCATGATTCTCTGTTCCTAACCAAAATTCATTTTCTCCAGACTGAATGATAGTTCGGATGTTATTGTCGGGGACACTTTTTGGGTTACCGGCTTCATGGATAAACTGCTTTAAAACTCCTTGTAGGGGATCAAATTGGATCAAACCGTCATTTCGTGTACAAAGCCACACGCGGTTTTTATCATCCTTAAAAATTTTCCAGACCGTGTTGCTAGGAAGGGTAGGGTTAGAATATTCGTCATAATGTCGCCAAATCCCCGATTCTTGGTCTAAAATACTCAATCCTCCATCCTGATAGCCAATCCATAATTGATGGTCTATTCCCATCAGACTCATCACACGGTCACTTCGGATGGTGTTTTGAGTATTGGTTGCGGCTTGATAGGTTTTCCAGGTTTTAGTATTGGGGTCATAGGAGGTTAACCCTTTGCCTGAAGTGCCTGCCCATATTTTCCCATTATTGTCTACATAAATGGAGCGGATCACATCAATATTGATGTCTTCCGGGAGTTGCTGATTGAGAAAGAAATTAAACTTCTCAAGAAATGGATCGAAGAAGCTTAAGCCTGCTCCATCGGATCCCATCCAAATTGTTCCTGTATAATCCTCAAAAAGACATAGAATGTCATTGTAATAAATGGAGTGTGGATTCTGCTTTGAATAGATGAAATTTTGAATTTGCTTTTTATCGAAATCAATTAGGAAAACTCCCTGTCCATAAGAAGCTACCCAAATGGACCCGTTTTTATCCATCCAAAGATCCAAAATCATGGAATTCTCGAATTGGTTGGACTCTAACTTCAAATAATCTGAAATGGGGTAGGAACCCCCATCCGAGATAATCCACAAGCCCTTCGATAAGGTTCCAAAGAGAATTTGTTTTTCATTAATAGTGAGAGCTACAGAAAAAACCGATTCAACATCTCCATCAATTAGGGGAATAATTGTCTCAGATTTTTGATCAAAAAGAGCGATTTCATCCTGAAAAGTCAGTAAGATCTGACTTTTATAAGTTGTGATATGGTTAATTTCTTTGGTAGGATCATTCCAGATGAGCTCTGCTTCCTGCTCATTCTCATTCCAGCGAAAAAGTTGCCCGGATAGGGTTCCAATCCAGATGGTTCCTTCTGAATCTTCGAAAATTTGATTTGCAGTATTGACTCCTTCAATGGGAATAAATGTTTTTGATTTCTTATCTAATAATTCAGGGACGGCCGTATCGGGGATGATCCAAATTCGATTATTTGAATCTGCAAAAACAGTCCCCAGTATTAATTGGGAAGGTTGGGTGATGTCATTGAATTTTTTGTGATACTGAATGAATTCTTCGCCATCGTATCGATTGAGTCCTTCTTGCGTGGCAATCCATAAAAACCCATCTTGATCTTGGGTGACAGAAACAGCACTGTTTTGTGAAAGTCCATCATTCACGGACAATTGCCGAAAGGAAATGTCTCTTTGGGCTAGCGAAACACTTCCCTTTAGAATTAAAAAAAAGGCGAAAAAACCTGTAAAAAGGACCTTGTAATAATCACTCATCAAATGTCTCTTTGGGGTATTTCAACTATTCAATCTTGAAAATAATAAGAATTTGATAATGAGGCTTTTTAAACCCGGGTTTTTTAGATTTTTAATTTTTTATCCTTTCAATTTTGGATGTTACATGTTTTCTATTTCCCGTTACAATTTTTTTATCCGTTGAATACTTATTGAAATACCTTTATGGGCTTTCTGTTACTGGGTATTATCTGTGAATCAATCAGTCAATTTATTTCTGTTTCTTGTTCTGGTTTTGCTTTCTTGTGAAAGGTCCAAGCTGAAAAACCAAAATCCCTTGATGGATACATCCCTGGAGGAAGATTTTTTGGATAGAGAAACCAAGTCTCATCATCCCTTAGTCGAAAAAGTACCCTTAACGGGAGATGAATTGCAGAGCTCGGTTCCTTATAGTGTAGGTTTCTTCAGGAGAGTTAGTTTAGCCCATGGCCTACATGAAGAAATGGGAATCAGTTCTGTTCGTTCAAAATTTCAACATACTAAAGATGCCCAAAAGTCCCTCTCAATAGAAATTATGGACGGTGCGGGAGAGTTAGGAGCTTTACTTATCGAAAAAAGTGAAGAGAAATTAAAGGAGGATTTTGAAGATCATTCCCTTCCGGAAAAGACTGTAATAAATGAGCATCAAACTTTTCGGGTCTTAGAGAAAGAGAGGACAGACCTTCATAGAACGTATTTAGAGTTTATTCATTCTAAACGGTTTTTGATTAAGGTTCATACCCAAAATCTATCGAAAGAAGAGTTGATTGATTTTATACATCTTTTTCGTTTGGAAAAAGAAGTTATAGATACCTCGTCCCAATGAATAATGAACTGTTTTTTTGTGATGTTACATCATTGCTATCTTCAGATACATATGTGACACCCTGAATGAGCGAAGGTTTGGATTTTTAGTTTTATAAAAGCCAAGCCAAAATTCAAATTTATATGAATACATTTTTACAGCCACAAAAAAAGCGATTCAGCTTTCAAAAAGGGGTTACTTTTTTACTTCTCTTTTTTCATTTTTCTTTCGGTTTTTCAGTTGCCCAGCAGCTTTCTGGGTCTTACAGCATCGGTGCTTCGGGTGATTATAGTACTTTTTCCGATGCCATTTCTGCTTTGACAACCAACGGGGTTTCTGGCCCGGTAATTTTTGATGTTCAAAGCGGAACCTATACCGAACAAGTTGTTTTAGGAGCTATCTCAGGAGCATCCGAGACCAATACCATTACTTTTCAGAGTCAATCAGGGAATGCTGGAGATGTAGTTTTAAGTCATACGGCTAACTCAACAGTTGATAATTATGTGATTTCTCTTGAAGGAGCATCCAATTTGATCTTTAAAGATATGACTGTAAAAGCTCTTGGGACTACCTATGGAAGAACAGTTGTTGGACAACTGGAGCTTAACAATATATTATTTCAGGGCAATATTTTTGATTCTCCTCTAACAAATAGTACTGGTACAGAAAGGGGTAATATTGTAATTACAGCTGTTAATTCTACCAAAATAAAATTTTTGGGAAACAACTTTTTAGGAGGTTCTTATGGAGTTTATTTTCTAGGGACCAATTCCAATGCTATAAGGGCTTTGGATTTTGAATTTTCTGGTAACAGCGTAATAAATTCTTTTCATAGAGGAGTTCTATTAAGCAGATTACTTGATAGTCAGATTGAAGAAAATTTTATTCAAATGCTCTCAACATCTTCTTCAAGTTCAAAAGGAATTGAATTAAGCTATTTAGATGGAGGAACTCATCTCTTAAACAATAGGGTTTCTGGAGCAAAATCCACAGGAGTAGATTTTAAATTTAGTAATGGTTCGGGGGTA